>USCS01000088.1 GCA_900552875.1 uncultured Collinsella sp.
CCGCGTTCGCTGGTCCGGTGTCGTTCGTAGGCATCGCGGTTCCGCATCTCGTTAAGTCGGCGCTGAAGTCGTCGAAGCCCATCCGAGTGATTCCTGCGTGCTTCTTGGGAGGCGCCATCTTCTGCGCGGGCTGCGATTTGATCGCGCGCACGCTGTTTTCCCCCGTCGAG
Source organism: uncultured Collinsella sp. (assembly GCA_900552875.1). Lineage (GTDB taxonomy): Bacteria > Actinomycetota > Coriobacteriia > Coriobacteriales > Coriobacteriaceae > Collinsella. The sequence goes on from USCS01000088.1 coordinate 171, forward strand.
CTTTCCATCAGCGCCGTCACCGCCATCTTCGGCGCGCCGGTGGTTATCGCACTCATGTTGAAGAAGCGGGTGAGGTAGATGGGGGAATTCGTGCCGCGGCCCAAAACGCTCGGAGGGGAGTCGAACCTCGAAACCCCGGTAAAAACGCAGGCTGACGGAGCGCCGCTTTTCCGCATAAGCGACCTGACGGCGGGCTACGACAAGAAGGTCGTAGTCGAAGGCGTCGATCTGGAGGTTCGCGCGGGCGACGTCGTGGCGCTCATCGGGCCGAACGGCTCGGGCAAGTCGACCATCTTGAAAACCATCACACGCCATCTTGCACCGCTTGCCGGCGCGGTCGAGCTCGACGGGCGGGAGATTTCCCGATGGAAGACGGCGGAGTTCGCAAGGAACCTTGCCGTTATGCTGACGGATCGCCCCCGGACCGAGCTCCTCACCTGCCGCGATATCGTAGAGGCGGGAAGGCATCCCTACACCGGGCGAATGGGCACACTCTCGCCCGACGACCATAGTCGGGTCGATGAGGCCATGAAAACCGCACATGTGGAAGAGCTCGCCGAGCGCGACTTCATGCAGATAAGCGATGGGCAACGCCAGCGCGTCATGCTCGCACGCGCCATCGCGCAGGATCCGCGTGTGCTCGTGCTCGACGAGCCCACGTCGTATCTCGATATCCGCTACCAGATCGACCTGCTGCGAATACTTCGCCACCTTGCGAAATCGCGGAATGTGGCTGTCATCATGTCCATCCACGAACTCGAGCTCGCGCAGAAAAGCGCCGACAAGGTGATTTGCGTGAAGGACGGCCGGGTCTTTCGCGCCGGCGCACCCGAGGACATATTCACGCGCGAGACAATTGGCGAGCTCTACGGCCTTCAGCATGGCACCTTCAACGAGCGCTTCGGCAGCGTGGAAATTGGGCGCCCACACGGTGATGCGCACACGTTCGTCATCGCCGGCGCAGGTACGGGGTCGGCTGTGTTTCGCCAGCTCATCCGGCAGGGCAAGGCGTTCTACGCGGGCGTTCTGCACGAAGGGGACATCGACTGCGAGCTCGCGCGCGACCTGGCGACGGAATGCGTGGCCGAGCGCGCCTTCGAGCCGATCGGGGATAAAACCATAGCCCGCGCCAAAGAGCTCCTCGTCCACTGTGCGCGCCTTATTGTGTGCCCCGCCGCCTTCGGCACCATAAACGCCCGCAACGCAGAGCTCGTCGAGTTCGCACGCTCGCATGGTATCGAGGTCGTGCGAGCGTGCGAAGGCGCATCGGAGGATTCCCAATTAGAGTGAGAAGGATAAACTGGACTTTATTTTAAGGATCCTCAGGCTACAGCTCCTACGCCGGCGAGGTCTACAAGGCGCCGGAGAACCTCGTGAACAAGAATTTCCACGCCGACGAGCCCAACTAGGCCTAGTCCAAGCGAGATTCCAGACTCGACAGGCCGTTGAGAGTCAGATCGTTGGCGACCTCAGAGACGCGCTCGATAGGAACCGATCCGTCAGACAGTGCCCACGTGCGATAGATGCCGATGATACCCGACAGCAAAAACGCCAGATAGTAATCGAACATCTCGTCCTTGAGACCTTGTGGCAGCAGATCGCGCTCGGCAATCTCGTGCTCGAGCGGCGCACGAAGACGAGCCATAAAATCATCGAGCGGAATATTCTCGATCAGCTGACGATTGAGCACCAGGTTGTTGCACAGCGCCTCGTTTACGGTTTTAAAGAAGGTCGCCGCCGCGCCCAGGGCGCGCTCGTTGGTGTCACCGTCCATGGAAGCAAGCGTTTTCTCGACCGAGTCGACAATCATCTCCACCACATCGACGGCAATGGCATCGAGCAGGCCGTCAACCGTGCCAAAGTGCACGTAGAAGGTCTTGCGGTCGACATTGGCCTCGCGCGCGATGGCACTCACCGTAATGTCTGCCAGCGGCTTTTCCATGAGCAGGCGCTCGAAAGCGGAAAGGATGGCATTACGGCTGCGAACAATGCGGCGGTCAAGACGCGGTTTGCTGGTTGCCATGGGCGTGTCCCTTCGATATGCGAGCATTCATCAACAGATGAGAGATAATCTACGTAAGAGGATTATCCCCCATACAGCACAAATATGCCCCGCATCATGAAGAACGCACGACTGTCCTACTGCGACTTAGGGCGCTTCTTCTTATTGAGTGCCGACGGAGATACGCGAATACCATCGCCTGTCTGGCGCACATAGGCTTTATGAGCCGGCTTAGCGGCCCCAGAAGCCTTCTGAGCGTGCTTCTTGGGATCAACGGTAGCAGCATTCGTGGGGTGCGGCTTAGTGGGCGCAGAGGGCGTCTGAGACGTGCGGCCGAGTTTGCGCATCACGCGATCCCAGCGCGCATGGATGCTCTCGTTGTGGGCGCTCTTAAGTCCCAGCAGGGGCGCAGCCAAAATGGTAGGCGCAATAAACGTAATGAGACGCCACAGCAGATAGCCGGCGGTCGAAGCCGAACCGAAGAAATGACCCAAGAACAATGCAAAGCCGCCCTCAGCGCCACCAGTTCCACCGGGCAAGGGAACCGCAGAGCTTAACAGCTGGACAAAGGCGCTCGCGGCCATGACCGAGAAAAAGTCGACCTCGTGGTGGCCAAAGGCAAGCATCAGGAAATACGGAACCAGATAGAAAAACGCGAGCTGCAGCATGGTGATAAACACGGTGAGCAGCATGGAAGAAAAATGTCCGGCCGAAAGCTTGAACTTCTCGGAGAAGGAGTAGATCTCGCCATCGACAAACGTGCGCCAACTCTCGATCTTAGTGGCCGAGACACCAATGCGCTCGAGCCAATTGATGATGCAATGGGCGACGCGCGTGACGGTCTTAGGCATGAGCGCGACGGCGAAGATGCCAAGCAAGATGCAGCAGTGTCCACCAAAGCTAAAGACGCACAGCAGCGTCATGTCGCCATAGCGCTCAGCGAAAAACGGCATGCGGGCAAGCAGCAGAATGGCGCCCCAGGCAACGAGGCCAAACTGATACACGATAAAGCGCGTGAACTGCGTGGCACCGGCCTCGCCGACGTTTTGGCCCGCCTTGGTCAGGCGGTAGATCTGGGCAGGCGTGGAGCCCATCATCATGGGCGTCAGGTTGCCAAAGAAGATGCCACTCGCCTCGACCGAGATCAGGTCGCGGATGCCGACGGGCGAATTGGGATCGAGCCAGACGGCGATCGCATAGGCCACAATGCCAAAGAACAGATACATGAACATGCAAAGACACGCGACAAAGAGCCATGACGCCTGGACGCTCGACATAGCGGCCCAGAACTGCCCCATCTGCCCGGTTACCACCAGATAGACGATATAACCTACCAGCACGACGCCGATAAAGATGGCGCCGCGGCGTGCGCTCTTATTGTCATCTCCGCCCGAGGCCTCAACCTCGACCTGGGGCTTAGACGTATGCTGAGAGGACTCCGTCATGAGACTCCTTCTAACAGTCAAAATATCTTGGATATTGTACCCGTAAGGGCCATAGGCAGAACGCAAAGCTCTGGTTCAAACGGGAATTGCAGACGGTTGTTTGAAAATAAAAAACCCGGCCTTCCATAGGGAGTCCGGGTATCAGATGCGTGGTAGCCCGTACCAGATTCGAACTGGTGATCTCCGCCTTGAGAGGGCGGCGTCCTAAACCGCTAGACGAACGGGCCACATGACATCTGCACTGCCGTGCTGCGAGGAAATATATTACGGGACAAAAAACGTCAGCGCAAGAAGAAATTCCAAATTGCCAAAAAATTGTCGGCAGGTTATGGAACACGCAGGTAAACTAGGTAGCTAATTCAAGTTAAGATGGACCAAAAGAGCTTCGCGATCGTTGGGAATGTTGTCTTCGATCACGGCGTCGAGGGCGGAGTTGAGAAGCTGCCCCAGTTCCGGCCCGGGCTTGACTCCAGCACGGATCAGGTCGCCGCCGTTGATGGCGAGCATCTTGAGCGTATAGGGCTCCCCCGCCCTCAGCAGCTCGTGCGCCATCGCGCGCATCTCCTCAATCGTCTCAACGTAATAGAAGCACGACGGGGCCTTGCCAAGTGTGTCGGCACGCTTAAGGTCCATGAGCTCGTCAATCAGGCGGGCCGTGTCGACGCCCTCACCCGAAAGCGCGCGCATCATATTGAGCAGACAGGAGCGCTCGGGGCGCAGCGGCTTGTCATGGTATTTTATGAGCAGGCACACGTCGCGCACCAAGTCGTGCGAGAGCGCCAGGCGATCCATAATGACGCGCGCCTTCTTGGCGCCGAGCTCGGGATGACCGTAGAAGTGTCCGCTACCGGCATGGTCGACCGTGAAGCACTCGGGCTTGGACACATCGTGCAAAAACGCCGCCCACATGAGGCTCGACGAGGGCGCGACGCCGTCACACAGCGCGAGCTCCCCCGCCACCGTCAGCACACGGGCGATATGCACGTAGACGTTAAACGCATGATAGACACTGCACTGATCAAACCCGCGACCCGCTGCCAACTCGGGCACGGCGGCGCAAATGAGCTCGGGATAGCGGAGCATCGCGTCTCCTCCGTGACCGGTCGAAAGAATACCCTCGAGCTCAATACCCACGCGCTCGTGAGCCACGGCATCGAGCAGCGGCGCACACTCGGCAAGGGCGAGCTTGGTCTGGGGTTCGATCATAAAGTCCAGACGGCAGGCAAAACGCACCGCGCGCAGCATGCGCAGCGCGTCCTCGTTAAAGCGACGCTTGGGATCGCCGACGGCACGGATCAGTTTGCGCTCCAGGTCACCCTGGCCATCGTAGCGGTCGACAAGGCCCCGCTCGGGATGCCACGCCATGGCGTTAACGGTAAAGTCGCGGCGCGCCAGGTCGTCCTCAAGCGAAGCCGCACGCTCCACACTCTGGGGATGACGGCCGTCGGTATAGAAGCCATCCAGGCGATAGGTGGTGACCTCGATGCGCTCGCCATCACTAATGGCCGTAATGCCGCCAAATTTAATGCCCGACTCCACGACCGCGATACCGGCCGCTTCGAGGGCCACCTTAGACTCCTGCCACAGGCCGCTGCAGCACATGTCCACATCGTGGCTGGGACATCCCATCAGGGCATCGCGTACCCAACCGCCCACGTACCAAGCTTCAAGACCAGCCGCTTCGAGTGCGCGCAGTACTCGCAGGGAGGCATCGGTCGGCTGCGTACCGTTGAGCGAAACATTGCACATACCTGTGGCCTCCTGCGCCTATCAAATTGGTTGTCGATTGCGTCTGCAAGAAGTCTAGCAAGAAACAGCCTCCCCTGCACACGCAACTCCGATAAACAAAAACGCATCCGTCCTGTTCCCAAGACGGATGCGTAGCGCTCAAAACGTTATGCCAGAACTAGCAGACCTGACGGATGGCGATGCCCTTCTTATACTCCTCGACCTTGGCGAAATCGCCCAGGCCCGCGCACTCGACCACGTTAGCGCCGGTAGCCATCGACAGGCGCAGGGCATCCTCGACGCGCTCGGGAGCATCGTGCCACACGGACAGGAAGGCAGCAAGCGAGGAGTCACCAGCGCAGACAGTCGACAGCAGGTTGACCTCGAAGTCGCGCTTGGCAAACCAGATGTGCTCACCGTTGGAGAAATACGCACCGGCGCCGCCAAGGGTCAGTAGTACGTTCTTAGCGCCCTTAGCGTGAAGCTCGGCCATAGCGCCCTTGACGGACTCATCGTCGCCACCGCTCACCTTGATGCCAAAGATGTCGAGTAGCTCGTCGTCGTTAGGCTTGATCAGCAGCGGCTCCATGGCAATAAGGTCGGCCAGCTGATGGCTTGAGATGTCGAGGACGAACTCAGCACCCTTGGCCTTAACGCGGCGCAGGACCTCGGCCAGGAAGCCCTCGGAGGTGTTGGGGGGCAGCGAGCCGCTGATGACCAGGCAGGTCATATCGTCGAGCGAATCGATAAGCTCAAACATCTCCTGCTCGTTGGCCTCGTTGATCGCGGCGCCGGCGTTGACCATGTTGTACTCGGTGTCGGGGCCGGCATTGAGGAACACGTTGACGCGCGTGATGCCATCAGTCCACACGGGCTTGACAGGCACGCCCAGGGCCTCGGCGCCCTTGACGATGAACTCGCCCGAGAAGCCGGCGAAAAAGCCCAAGATTGTGGTGTCAACGCCGTAGTGATCGAGCGTAAACGAGACGTTGAGACCCTTGCCGTTGGGCGTGTAGACGGCGTTACGGGTACGCGTGACGGTGTTGGCAGCAAGGCCGTCGCAGGAGATGTTGTAGTCAATGGCGGGATTTGCAGTGAGCGTGTAAATCATGAATGTTCCTTTCACGAAGTAACGTGTTGGTGAAAGTATATTCCACCCATCGGTAAAAGGCTAGGACAACTCGGTGAACGGTGTGGAAGCGATGAAGTACGGCAGAACATCTCTCTCCAATGACGGAACAAAAAAGGCGCCCCAGCCGAAACCGGG
>USCS01000089.1 GCA_900552875.1 uncultured Collinsella sp.
AACGCAAGGGGGACGTATGCTGCGCATCGCGACCATCGGCACATCCATGATTACCGACGACTTTATCCAGGTCGTCAACGCCAACGACCAAGCCGCGTTTGTGGGCACGCTCTCGCGCGATGCGGATCGCGGCGCCGCCTTCACCGCTAAGCACGGCGGCGAGCGTAACTTCACCGCACTTGACGAGCTTGCGTCTGCCGACGACGTCGATGCCGTCTACATCGGCAGCCCTAACGCACTTCACTACGAGCAGGCCCTTGCCTGCATCGCCGGTGGCAAGCACGTCATCGTCGAGAAGCCCTTCTGCGCCACCGAGGCGCAGGCGCTGGAAGTCTTCCGCGCTGCCGAGGCAGCGGGCGTCGTGGCCCTCGAGGCCATGCGCCCGCTCCATGACCCCGCTTTCCACGCCGTCGAGGACGCCCTGGGCGAGATTGCGCCCATTCGTCGCGCCTCACTGCGCTTTGGCAAGTATTCTTCGCGCTACAACGAGGTTCTCGCGGGGCGCGCCACCAATATCTTCGACTGCCACATGGCCTCGGGCTCCCTCATGGACATTGGCGTCTACACCGTCGAGCCCATGGTCGAAATCTTCGGCATGCCCTCCGGTCTTACGAGCATGACTACCCTGCTCGATCCCACCACGCGACAGCTCACGCACGGCCCCATCGACGGCTGCGGTTCCATCCTCGCCAGCTATGGCGGAGGCCGCATCTCCGTCGAGCTCGCGCACTCCAAAATTACGAATGACCTGCTGCCCTCGCAGATCGAAGGCGAGCGTGGCACTATCCAGATCGACCATCTGTCCACGCCCCGCAACGTCCGCATCGACTATCGCGGCGATGTCGTACGCGGCTCGGCGACCGAGGCACCGCGCGAACAGGGCGACAACGGCCGCGTGCTCAACCTGCCCAAATCGAGCAACACTATGGAATACGAACTCACGGACTTTATCACCGCCATCGGCGGCATCGATAACGTTAGGGAAGAGATTTGGGAGACCCCGGCGGGACGCCACGAGCTTGGCCACTACCGCGATGTCACGCTCGTCTCACTGCGCATCATGGATGCCGTGCGCCAGCAGGCCGGCATTACCTTCCCGGCCGACGCAGGCAAGCAGGCATAGCGATGGGCCTCTTCGATACGTTTTTCTCCAGCGTCACCGGCGGCAGTCGAGAGCCTCAAAAACCGTCAAACGTCGAGCTCGAGCTGCGCCGCAGGCTTACTGTGCTTGCAAGCGACGAGGCCACTCAAGACACTCCCCTGCGCTATTTCCTGCGCTGGGAGGGGCAGGTCCAGGGCGTTGGTTTTCGCTTTACCAACACCAACCTCGCGCAGGCACGCGCACTCACCGGCTGGGTGCGTAACATGGAAGACGGCTCAGTCGAGATGGAGATACAGGGAGCTCCGGCAAACGTCCTATCTCATCTCGAGGCGCTTCATGCCTCCTACGAGCGCATGGGAACGCGTTTTCGCCTCGTAGACGCCCAGGCCCGAGCCCCACTTGCCAATGAAGACGGTTTCAGTCCTCATTATTAGTATTGTGTGCTAAATACGGTATCATTTACCTACGACCGTTAATAGAAAAGAGGCGAGGCGCATGGCGGTGCAAAGAAGGAATACCAGGCAGCGAAAGCTGGTTCTTGACGCCGTGCGCCAAAGCTATAACCATCCCACCGCCGACGAAATCTACAACGTCGTGCGCGCGCAGGATGACAAAATCAGCCGCGGTACGGTCTACCGCAACCTCAATCTCTTGGCCGACGCCGGCGAGATCCTCTCCATCAAGACGCCGGGCGGCAGCCGCTTCGATCGCACGATCGAGCCGCACGCACATATCATCTGCACCTCATGCAGCCGCGTCATCGACGTACCGCTCCCCTTCGATGCCCAGCTCGACGCCAAAGCGTCCGAGCAAATCGGCTGGCACGTCACGTCGCACTACACCATCTTCGAGGGTCTCTGCCCCGACTGCCGGTAGATGTTTGGAACATGCCTTAAAATCCACCTTTCCGCACTTTGCAGCAAAAAGTAGATTTCTAGACATGTCCCAAATGTCTACTCAGCAAGTAGCCGACGCAGCTCTTCTTCGACCGTGCGCACGTAGCGGACGCGGTCGTTAATGCCACGCATAGAGGGGTTGCAGCTCTCCATCAGATAGGGATGGCCCACTACGTTGAGCATGTCGCGGTCGTTCTCGTTATCGCCAAACGCCATCATCTCATCGGGCGAAATACCCAAGGCACGACCGTAATCGGCAAGCGCGGAACCCTTACCCGAATCAAAGCCGATAAAGTCCGTCCATTCGGTTCCCGACGTCATCACGTCGACACGGTCGCTAAAGAGGCGCTCGAAATACTCCAGCGCCGCCGGCTGATTCACCTCGGGCGTCTGGAAGGCAATCTTAATGACGTCCTCGTCGATGTCCTCGGGACGGTCGACCACCGCCACATCGCAGTGGACCTCATAGCGCAAATGGTCGACGAACGCATCGTTGCCGCTCATGGTGTAGAGGCGTCCCTCACACGAAAGGGTCACGTCGGCATGGGGATACGCAACCACGGCATTCGCGATATCCATAGCAAGGCTACGCTCCATGGAACGCTTGACAACGGCACGCCCCTCGCTCATCACCAGGGCTCCGTTTTCGCATACATAGGCGAGCTCATCGGCCACCGGGGCAAACAGGTAGCGCAAGCTCGCATATTGACGACCGCTCGCCGGCATAAACACGATGCCGCGACGATGCAGTTCATCGATAAGCTCAAAGGCCTCGGAACGCGGCTCGCGCTCCCCCGGATGCAGCAACGTGCCGTCCAAATCGCATGCAATCAGCTTGATTCCCTCAAGACCCATACGCTTCCCCAAAGCCTCCTATCAACAGCAAGACGGACCTTGATTGGTCGCCCCTCAAAGCCCGTCTTGCGCATACGCGCGCTTAGCCGCGCGTCTTTTTTACGATGGTAAAGTCCGGAGCCATGCTCACGACGACCTCCGCCGCACTCGACGCAAAGCGCCGGTCCGTATCGAGTTCACGGGTAACCACCGAGAGGCGAACGCCCTCGATACCCCGGAGCATGCGGCCCAAAACAGGCTGCACCGGCGTATACATGCGCACGGTATGCTCGTCCGAGTCGCCCCGGAAGAGCGGCGCATGCATGTTGCCGATCTCCCAGCACGCATGCGCGAGCGCAATCGGATCCATGCGGTCGACTTCGACCAAATAAACCTCGGCGCTGCGCAGGCGCACGACAACCGCCACGGGCACCACGCCCGAACGGTCAATGGCGAGCACGTCGCCGTCGGCAAGACGACCACCGTCGGTAGCATCCGGCCGAACATCGATCGTGCGCCCCAGCTCCGTCACGCCCGCAAACGCGCATACATCAGCCTGGTCCCAATCGAGCAGTAGCTCATCGACCTCAAAGACACCGCCCAGCTCCCGGCGAAGCAAAAGCTCATAGGACGGGTCGTTGAGATTTCCGAGGCACGTTGTCGAAACCAGATTTGCAGGCATAGCCTAATCCTCGACCTCGACGAGCTCGATATCGAAGTTGAGATCCTTGCCGGCAAGCTCGTGGTTGGCATCGAGCGTCACAGCCTCGGGCGTCACGTCAATGACGACGGCGGGGACAGGCATGCCACTCGGCGTGGACAGGAAGAGCTTCATGCCCTTCTCGATCTGCTCGATGTTGGGAACCTGCTCGGCCGGGAAGGTAATAACCATCTCAGGATTGTGCTCGCCGTAGGCATCGGCAGCCGGGATGTGCACGGTCTTCTTCTCGCCCACCTGCATGTCGACAACAGCGGCGTCGAAGCCCTTGATCATCTGACCGGCGCCGCAGGTGAACTCCAGCGGCTCGCCGCGATCGTAGGAGCTATCGAACTGCGTGCCGTCGTCGAGCGTGCCGCGATAATGGGTCTTGACCTTCTTGCCCTGGTTGGACATGGTAACCTCCGTGATAAGGGCGGCGCACAACGCAGGCCGCCGTGAACATATGGCGCTAACTATACCCTAGTCATACAATTCAATGACAGTTTGCAAAGAAACGCTGCAACCGGAGGAACCATGGCATATCCCGTATTTGACCTACACTGCGACACCGCCGACCGAATCGGCTGGGCCACGCTCGATCTCGACCTGCGCTTTACCGCCGGCACCGACGGTTATTTCCCCGGCGACGAAACGCATCCGCAAGATTTCGACCTCATCGAGGGCAACGCCTGCGCCATCTCGCTCGCAAAGATCGGCAACACGCCGTGGGCACAGTGCTTCGCCACGTTTGTCCCCGACGAGATTCCCACCGCCCACGCCGCGCGCTTCCAGGCGCAAATCATGGCGCATATGAGCGGCCAGGCAATGCTCAACCACGACCGCATGGTCAACGTACGCAGTGCCGCAGACATTCGCCCCGCGCTCAAGGACGGTAAGGTCGCTTGCATCCACACCATCGAAAACGCCACGTTCTTTGCCGAGGACCCCGCACTGATCGAGGTGCTCAAGAGCTTGGGCGTGCTTATGTCGTCACTCAGCTGGAACGCGCAGGGACCGCTCGCGAGCGGACACGATACCCACGCCGGCCTCACCGCCGCCGGCATCGAGGCACTTACGCAGATGGAGCACGCCGGCATGGTACTCGACGTCTCCCACCTCAACGATGAGTGCTTTGACGAGGTTGTCGCCCACGCCACGCGCCCCTTCGTCGCCAGCCACTCCAACTCCCGTGCGGTTTGCGGCGTCAAGCGCAACCTCACCGACGACCAGTTCCGCACCATTCGCGACATGGGCGGCATCGTCGGCCTCAACTACTGCAGCGAGTTCCTATCCAACGACGCAACCGACAAGACCGCCGCAGACGTCACCTTCGACCAGCTGGCGGCACATATCGAGCACTGGCTCGACCTGGGCGGCGAGGACGTCATCGCGCTCGGCGGCGACTGGGACGGTGCCACGGTGCCCGCTTTCCTCTCCGATGCCAGCATGATGCCCGAGTTCCAGAACATGCTTTCCAAGCATTTTGGCAAGACCGTGATGCAGAAGCTCTGTAGCGACAACGCGCTTGCCTTCTTTGAGCGTTATTAATTTCACATCCCTTGAGCGGGCCGGCATGCCGAACGGTCGACATGCCGGCCCGTCCCCAATCTGAAGGACCGCTTTTGACGCAGCAATTTACGATTTCCATATCCCGACCGGATGGGACGCCCATCTCCGTCGTCGTTACCAAAAAGCGCGTCAAAAACTTCAACCTACGCGTCACATCAAGCGGTGAGGTCCACGCCAGCGCACCGCTCGGCGCCAGCCGCGAGCGCATCGAGGCATTTGTGAAGCGCAACAGCACCTGGATTGTCAGCCGACTTGCCAAGCGCGAGCAACATCAGGCGACGGCGCGAGAGCCGCTCAGCACCTCGTCCGTCATTGCACTTTGGGGCAAGCCCATCACGGTACAGGATGCACTCGATCACAACTTTGCATCACCCGCGCCGCGGCCCAAGCAGGCCACCTTCGCAAGCTTTATGGGTACCGACGAATCGGACGAAGGCCCACAGGCCAAGCGGCGCGCAATCCTCGACGGCCTAACGTCCGACGAGCTCCAAGCCCACATCAGCCAGCTTTATACGACCGAGGTCACCGCAGCGCTACGCGACATCGTGCACGCATACGAAATCACAATGAGTGTCGCCGTTTCCCGCGTCTCCGTGCGCAGCATGAAAACGCGCTGGGGATCATGCACGCCCAAGACCGGAGCCATTCGCATCGCACGCGAACTTGCCGCTTATCCCATCGAGTGTCTCGACATGGTTGTCGCCCACGAGCTCGTCCACTTGCTCGAGCCAAGCCACAATCAGCGGTTTCACGCCCTGCTCGACAGGTACTGCCCCAACAATAGAGCGCTGTCGCAGCGGCTCAAGCAGCCACCCATAGAGACGTATTAGAACCGGTTAGCGCACGCGCTCGATCTCGACGCCGCAGCTTGCCAGGGGAAGACCGACGGGCGCCCAAGGCTTATCGAGCTTAACACGCACGCCAAGCAGCAAGGGGTAACGACGCAGCAGCATCTGGGCCACACCCTCGGCTGCCGCCTCGATGAGTTTAAACGTATGCTCGCGCAGATAGCCATCGACATCGTGGCACACCGAGCCGTAGTCAATCGAAGCGTCCAGGTTATCGTGCTCCCCCGCTGCACGCAGGTCGGCATAGAGCACCAAGGACACGATGAACTTCTGGCCCAGCGCGTTCTCTTCGGGATACACGCCGTGGTTGGCAAAGACCTCGAGACCGTCGATAGTAATACGGTCGGCATGGCGCAGATCGTCATAGCTCACGTGGGGAACCGCCGTTGCGGTGGATATTTCGCCCCTTCCACGGCGGGCGAGCTCGGCGCCTTCAGTCTTGGTTGCATTCTCGGGCAGTTTCTTGTTGCTCATCGCGATCGTCTCCTTCGTTTAGAACCCCGACCGCGTAAACTAACTACACGCGAATCGACAGGTTCTTTTTATCATCGCTCCAGTTGCAAGCATTGCGCGCGGGGCATGCAAAGCAGGCGCGCGACG
>USCS01000090.1 GCA_900552875.1 uncultured Collinsella sp.
AGGAAAGGCGGGCCTCATGCGCGAGGACGTTTTCAAAACCAAGCCAGGTCCCGGCCGGAGGGACTACGGACGCTACAGGTTCTTGACACCCATCGCGCGCATGGCGTTCAGGATGGCGATGATCGCCACGCCCACGTCGCCGAACACGGCAAGCCACATGTTGGCGATGCCCAGTGCCGCAAGCACCAGAATCAGCAACTTAATGCCCAGCGCAAAGATGATGTTCTGCCAAACAATCGTCATGGTCTTGCGCGCCACGCGGATCGCGCGGGAGATGTTGGACGGCTTGTCATCCATCAGCACGACGTCCGCCGCCTCAATTGCGGCGTCCGAGCCCATGGCGCCCATGGCGATGCCCACATCGGCACGGGTAAGCACGGGTGCGTCGTTGATACCGTCGCCGACAAAAGCGAGCTTGCCCTTGCCGTTCTCGCTCGCAAGCAACGCCTCAACACGCTCGACCTTATCGCCCGGCAGCAGCTGCGCGTGGAACTCGTCGAGACTGAGTTGCTTGGCCACAGACGCCGCAACCTCCTCGCGGTCGCCCGTGAGCATGACGGTGCGCTTGACGCCGGCGGCGTGCAGGTCGCTGATCGTCTGCTCGGCATCGGCCTTGACGGTGTCTGCAATCACGATGTGACCAGCGTACGTGTCATCGACCAGTACATGGAGGATCGTGCCGACGACCTCGCAATTGGGCGCTTCGACGCCGGTCGCGGCGAGCATCTTTGCGTTGCCAACGACGACGTGCTTGCCGTCGATGGTTGCCGTCACGCCATGGCCCGCGTCGTTGGTGGAGTCGCTTACGCGCTTGGGGTCGACCTCGCCCTGGTAGGCGACACGCACAGACTGCGCGATGGGGTGATCGGAGAACGACTCCGCAAGGGCTGCGACCTCAAGCAGCGATTGCTCGGTATAGCCGGCTTCGGGGTGTACTGCCACGACCGAGAACGTGCCGTTGGTGAGCGTGCCGGTCTTGTCGAAGACGACGGTGTCCACGTCGGCGAGCGTCTCGAGGTAGTTAGAACCCTTGATGAGAACGCCCAGCTTGGAGGCGCCGCCGATGCCGCCAAAGAAGCTCAGCGGGACGCTGATCACGAGCGCGCACGGGCAGCTGACGACCAAGAAGGTCAGGCCGCGCAGGATCCAGTCGGACCAGGCGCCGGTGATCAAGCCGCCGCCGAGCGCGAGTACCGCGGCCGCGCCGGTGACGGCGGGCGTGTAGACGCGGGCGAAGCGCGTGATGAAGTTTTCGGTGCGCGCCTTCTTTTCGCTGGCGTTTTCTACGAGCTCCAAGACGCGCGCGACGGTGGACTCGCCAAAGGGCTTGGTGGTGCGCACGTGGATGAGGCCCGTCATGTTGATGCAACCGCTGATGATATCGTCGCCGGACTTGGCGGGGCGGGGGACTGACTCGCCCGTGAGCGCGGCGGTATCGAGCTGTGTCTCGCCTTCGACGATGACGCCGTCGATAGGCACGCGCTCGCCGGGCTTGACGACGATGACGGTGCCCACGGCGATGTCATCGGGAAAGACCTGTTCGAGCGTGCCGTCGGGCTGCTCGACGTTGGCATAGTCGGGTGCGATGTCCATCATGGCGCTGATCGATTTACGGCTCTTGCCCACGGCGTATGCCTGGAACAGCTCGCCGACCTGGTAGAACAGCATGACGGCGGCGCCTTCGGCCATGTGCGGATCGGTGTCGGGGAAGAGCACCATGGCAAACGCGCCGATGGTCGCGACGGCCATGAGGAAGCTCTCGTCGAACGCCTTGCCGCGGCGGATGTTGTTGTATGCCTTTTGGAGCACGTCGTAGCCGGCAATCAAAAACGGCACGAGGAACAGTGCGAAGCTGGCGTAGATGTCGCCCGGGGTGCCGAATGTGGCAGTGAGGGTGCCGAGCTCATCGAGGGCGTACACCACGGCAAAAATGCCCAGCGCTACCAGGGTGCGGTTGCGCTTATGCTCGAGTGATTCTTTTTTCTTGCGCTTCTTCTTTTTCTTTTTGGGGTCGGCGGTGGCCATGACTCGTATCCTCCCATTTGAATGAATGAACACTCGCTCATATAATTTCGCGAGCAAAGGCCGCGGCAAGCGCGGCCTTGCAGGTTGGCGTAAACCTGGGCTAGAGAATGATCTCGCAGTCCGGCTCGGCGTCGGCCGTAAACTCAACAACGCGGTTGAGCACCTCGTCGAACTCAGCATCATCGGCCTCGAGCGTCAGCTTCTGGGTCATAAAGTTGACGGACACGGATTTGACGCCCTCGAGCTTGGCCAGCTCGTCCTGAAGCTCGCGCGCACAGTTGGCGCAATCGATCTCATCGAGCCTGTACTGCTTTTTCATGGTGGGTTCCTTTCCCGTTTTTGCGGCTTGGGTGCAGGCCGCGCTGGTACCGTGGTTGGTTGCTATTCGCAGATATGGCTCATGCCCTGGTTGAGCATGGTGTAGACGTGGTCGTCGGCGAGCGAGTAGAGGATATTGCGCCCGTCGCGCCGGAATTTAACCAGGTGCGACTGCTTGAGTGTGCGCAGCTGGTGCGACACCGCGGACTGCGAGGTTTCGGTCGCTTCGGCGATGTCTGCCACGCAGAGCTCGCGGCCCATGAGGGCGTAAAGGATCTTGATGCGCGTGGTGTCGCTGAAGACCTTGAACAGGTCGGCGAGGTCGTAGAGAAGCTCCTCGTCGGGAAGGTCCTCGGGCGAGCAGGTGGTGGGGATCGCGGGTTCGGTGGCCTCGATGTCGGGTTTCGTTTCATCAACGCGGATGCTCATTGCAATATCCTTTCATATGAACATGCGCTCATATAATTTACTTTCGATTATATGAGTGCATGTTCATATGTCAATGACGTTCAGGTAATTCGTTGTACAAAATGATGGGGAATAGTGGACGAGATCCCGGACTGAGCGTTTTTTGATAGTCGATGCCAAGGTGGGTACCCTCGTGCCGTGCAAAAAATGGAGTATTCTGCAACTATAGGGGTCCGCTAATTTATTGCAGGTCATATAATGCAGTTCAAGAGTTATCTTAGGGTGTTAATCCGATGAGTTCTTCCTCAAATGTTGCCTAACGCTCTCACGCAAGAGTGATTTCGCTTCACATTTGGATCCACTCGAGGGTGATAGACACCCGACCCTGCTGAATACTCGCAATTTTGCACGTCGCTAGGGTACCCACCTTGTTAGCCGGCCTAGTCTCCGGCCCCGAAGACCCTGCCCTCGGGCGCGAGGCTGCTTGTTTGGGCAAATGATGGGCTGTCGGATTCGACAGTCTGCATGTCATCGATTGCCGGAACTTCATTAATTGTCGGGTCATCCAGCGTGATGCCTTCGAGCGTTGCTTTTTCGAGGTCGATTCGTTGACGCTCTTCGGAATCCTGGCGAAGCTGCTTCTGAATTCGCTTTTTCTCTTCTATAAACCTTCTGAGCACAAACTGTCTCAGGTCCTCTTGCATGATTTGAAAGTCTTTTGGCAGACGCGAGGGGCGTACGCCCTCTTTCCGCTGGATTGCTTCCATGACCCTAACAAAAGAGCTGGCATGCATAAAGGAATAACGGCTGACGGTGATGATTCCGTACCCCATGGACGCAAGTGCATTCTTGCGCTCCTCATCGATGGCGCGGTCTTCTTCCGCGTCATGATAAAAACCGTTGTATTCAATGTCTGTGCGAGATTTCTTTAGATACGCATCCATAAAGAACTTTTTGCGTCTCGTGAGATTCTTTGCGGCAGTGGTGACCTGCACCTCGTAATCGGTCTCAATTCCCTTAATACCAAGCCCTCCTTCGCTTTTGGGCAGCGTTAACATCATGACAAAGGCTGTTTCCATAGGAGACCGGCATCCGTCGCGCACACATTGGATCGCCTTTCGGGCAAGGGCCAGACCGTCGCATCTGGTAATGGAATTAAAGAACTGCTTTAACCTCTCGGTCGAGGTGAGCGCGAAACGCTCGGTATAGGAGGTGGAAGAGTCGGTTCCAAGGGAATAAGCGCCGCACAGTTCAAAGTAGTACTCCACTAGTTCGCGAAAAGAAAGATAGGTGGCGGCCTGAAGTGCGCAAAGCTCAACGCCAACAATGAAGATGCCATCTTTGAGCTCTATAAAGCGTGAGTTCGAGAATCGTTTTGAAGAAACGTGGCATTGACAGTTCATTGCATAGCGCGCATTCCTGCGATCAAACACCATCACCTCGAGGGAATCATTTGTGTCGAGGGAAACATCATGTTTGGTGAGCCATTCTGCGGCTGCGTCAAGGAACGTTCCGGTGGGACATGATCCGTAAATCGCGGCAGGGCTACAGGACTCGATGCCTTTCGCAGACACCGAATGCGCGGCCTGGTAGACCGCTTTTGCAGTGGTATGTGACAATACGATACTCATGATATATATCGTGTCAGCTAATGCCGTGTTGACGGCGCTGAGTGGAAAAGCCGTTTTAGAGGTCTAACCAAATGCTGTCCAAAAGCTTGACGCAATTATGAGTTGGTATGCCCTAAATAAAAGTTTTCGCAGCTTAGCTATAGCATATAAATACTCAATTGCCGCACATTTGATATCGACGCATCGCCATCCGACAACGAATTACGTGTCGGGAATTGGCCGAAATCGTTCGCAATGAGTGTTCAGAATTTGTGATGGCAAATCTATCTGTGGAACGTAGGGCGGCCCCACTGCGGGGTTTCCCGCTGCGAGACCGCTCGTGATCTACGCCGGGGTTTGTCGCAGGCGTTTCTACTTGGCGAATAGGTTCTTGAGGTTGAACTCGGCTTGGACGGTGCGGAGCATGAGGTCGGTGTCGTCCAGGCCCAGATGCTGCTCGTTGGCGTCGGCGGCGAGGGTTCCACGGCGGCGCGCCCAGTTCTCGAGCGCGGCGGGCGCGGATTCGCGGGGGAGCGAGCGGACGTCGGCATCCAGGCTGCGGCAGATCTGGCGCGAGTCGATGACGATAATCTTGCCGGCGCGGCGTGCCTCGGCGTAACCGTCCAGGTTGATCTTGAACCAACTGTCCTCAAAGGCGGCGTTATGCGCCATGTACGGGTATTTCTTCATAAGCTTGAGCAGCTGCTTCTGCAATTCCTTGTTCTCGCGGAACGGCTTTTTGCCGTCAATGTCGTCCCAGGTGATGTGGTGGATATTCGACAACGGCACATCCTCGCCGCGGTAGATGTCGGGCAGGCCACAGTAGTGTGCCTCGGCGTCATGCGGCACGGCGTCGCTGGTGAGATCCATGATCTCCCAGCCCACGTTGATGATATAGCCGCGCTCGGGTGCACGGCCGGTGGTCTCGATGTCGATACCGAGCACGGTGCCCTGGATGGGCTTGCGGGCGTAGGCCACGCCGAGCGCGTCGCGGTCGCCGCGGATCTCGCGCATGACCGACGCGGCGGTGCGCTTTTGCATCTTACCGATGGCGGCGCAGGTGTCGGCATCGGACAGGCCGCGCGAAAGCGTCGCGGGCGTCACGTTGCGCAGGCGTGCCTCGCCAATCTGGTCGCACAGGTCGCGGTTGCGGTCAGCCAGGTCGCGCACGGTGGCAAAGTCGAAGCTGGGGTCGCCCTCGGCGGTAAAGTACTCGGTTTCGAGCACCTTAAGGGCCTCCTCGCCCTTCTGGCGCTCGGACTCCATGGCGCCGTGATCGCCATAGATAAACATGGGAATAAACGGCTGGCGCTCGTATTCGAGTGCTTGTGAAACGTTCATATAACTGCTCCTTGGACGGGCCGCACCGCGCGGCTCGGGTTCATTGAGATGTGGCGAGATGATAGTTTACCATGGGCAACTATTGGCATCGCGCCTAGGACAACTACAATACCCTAGTTGACCGCTAGGACTTTTACAATGCTGCCGAAAGACATGAAAGGTTCCATCCGTCATGGATTTGCTGATTGATATTCTGCTCGACGCCGGCAAGGACACGCTCTCGCTGGCGCCGTTTTTGTTGGTGACGTATCTTGCTCTCGAGACACTTGAGCACGTTGCGGGCGACCGCGTCAACGGCGCTATCAAGCGCGCCGGCGCTGCGGGTCCCGTGGCTGGCTCGCTGCTGGGCATTGTGCCGCAGTGCGGATTTTCGGCCATGGCAGCAACGCTGTACGCCGGCCGTGTCGTGACGCTGGGCACGCTGGTCGCCGTGTTCCTCTCGACCTCCGATGAGATGCTGCCGCTGTTGCTCGCCGAGCAGGTGCCCGTGCAGACCATGGCGATGCTTTTGGCTTCGAAGGCACTGATCGCGCTGGTCACGGGCTTTATCGTGGACGCGGCTATCCGCGGCCTTCGTCGTAATTCCCGCGCGCATGCGGCGATTCGCCGTACCGTGCTGGGGACCGCTGCCAATCCGGCTCATGTGAACTGCGCGCACGACGACCATACCGGGGGCGACATCATTGATGAAGTGGCCGAGGCGGGCGTGAGCGCCGACCACATCCACGAGTTGTGCGAGCGCGACCATTGCGGTTGCGATGATGATGAAGATGAACACGTTGCCGGGGAT
>USCS01000091.1 GCA_900552875.1 uncultured Collinsella sp.
CTCGAGCGACCCGAACCTGCAGAACATCCCGACGCGCTCTGAGCTGGGCCGTACCGTCAAGACGGCGTTTTCGGCAGGCGAGGGAAGCGTCTTTTTGGCGGTGGACTACTCGCAGATCGAGCTGCGTCTGCTGGCGCATCTCTCAGGTGACGAGCACTTGGTGCGCGCCTTTAACGAGGGCGAGGACTTCCATGCCGAGACGGCGGCGCGCGTGTTCGGTGTGCCGGTGTCCGAGGTAACGCCCGACCTGCGCAGTCGCGCCAAGGCCGTGAACTATGGCATCGTGTACGGTCAGCAGGCCTACGGTCTGTCGCAGTCGCTGCATATCTCGATGGCCGAGGCGCGCGACATGATCGACCGCTACTACGAGGCCTACCCGGGCGTGCGTACGTTCCTCGACAACGTGGTGGCGCGCGCCAAGCAGACGGGCTACGCCGAGACCATGTACGGTCGCCGTCGTCATATTCCGGAGCTCAAGGCCAAAAATCCGCAACTCCGCGGCTTCGGCGAGCGCACGGCCATGAACCACCCCATGCAGGGCACCGCGGCCGACATCATCAAGATCGCGATGGCCCGCGTAAGCCGCCGCCTGGAAGAAGAAGGCTTTGCCGCCCACATGATTCTTCAAGTACACGACGAACTAGACTTTGAGTGCCCCGTCGACGAAGTCGAGCGCCTAACCACCATGGTCCGCGACGTCATGGAACACGTAGTAGACCTCCGCGTCCCCCTAATCGCCGAATCTTCGACTGGAGTGACCTGGGCAGACGCCAAGTAAGGGCACGACCACAATTCCAAAGTAATCAAAACCAGAAGGACGCCCCTCATCAACAAGGAGCGTCCTTCGTTCAATAAAAATCAGCCAAAGTATCTAGGCGCCAAGACGCCATCCATGCGGCAAGCAAGTCAACGTAGCCATGCCCGGGTCCGGCCGTTTGATTTTTGTAGATTCCGCACGAGCCGAAGGCCACTTAATGTGGCCTTCGAGCGAGCCCAGGACCTGACCGAGCAAAAATCAAACGGCCGGCCCCGGGCATGGCGACGAGATAGATTACCGAGCCGCCAAGATGGCGTCGATGAGCGTCAGTACGCCCCCGTCGTTGTTGCTCGGAATGCGCCACTTGGCGTGCGCGTTCATGTGCTCCTCGGCATTGTCCACGATAAAGCTGTGCCCGACGCGCTCCAGCATGGGGATGTCGTTGTAGGTGTCGCCCACGGCGGCAGCATCGGCAATATCGATGCCCAGGTGCTCGCACAGGTGAGCGACGCCGGCGCCCTTGTCGACGCCCAGGTTCATAAAGTCGATCCACTCGCGCCCGGCGTTGGTGACGTAGAGCTTGTCCGAGAACTCGGGGTTGTAGGTCTCGCGGAATGCGGGCTCGGCATCGTAGGCAGGGAAAAAGACCGAGATCTTATTGGACTCGATATCAAGGCCCTCAAAGGTGTCGACATAGTTGATCGTGTTGTAGTACACGCTGATTTCGTCGTGGTACTGATGGTCGCGGGCGAGCACATAGAACTCGTCGTAGCAGCACAGGACGGGAACGGCGCGCGGGTCCTCCGAGACACGAGCGAGCACCTGCTGATACAGCGCCACATCGATGTTGCTCTTATAGATAAAGTTGCCGCGGTAGATCACGCAAGCTCCATTGTCGGGGCAAAAAGCAAGGCGGTCCTTAATGCCCTCGAACATTTCTTCGAGTTTTGGGGCGGGGCGTCCGCTGGCGGGGCAGAATACGATGCCAGTCTCGGCGAGCTTGTCTAGGCGCTCATCAAGACCCTGCGGCAACACTCGCTCGTCGGTCAGCAGCGTCTTGTCCATATCAACGGCGAGAATCTTAATGTTTCCGATATTGGCGTCCGATTCGTAAGTTTGCATAAAAGCGAGCCTTTCGTTTCGAGATTGTTTCAGACGTTATAACCATTAACTCGTACTCGGGCGTATTTTCGCAGGATTGGCGAGCGTTTGCATCACCATTCACAAAGTAATGAAAAAACTTTTCAGAAATTTGAATTTGTCGCTTGTGCTGCGGGCACTTTAGCGTAATATAGCGACCATCGAAAACGGAGACGGCAAAAGAGCCGCTTACCGAGGAAAAGGTACCGTTTACGATATTTGAATTGCGCCCGGCGATAGGTGAAAGGAGAGGCAGATGCAGTTCGTAAAGATCATCACCACTGCAGACAATGCCATCCGACGCCAGCGCGCAATTTCCCGACGACGATAACAATCGTCTCTGTCCGCATGGGGCGAATTGCCTCAACAGAGTCATTTTGAGGTCGTTGGGTTTTAGCACGACATTGCTGCATGTTTCTAGGGCATGTATGTGCTGATTTTTGCTATTTAACCTGATATTGCACGGTATATGACCTTGAAATGACTTGCAACTGACCGATGTTCTAATTAGCTACCAAGGGCGAAAGGAAACAGCCATGAGCAAGGAAAAAGTCGTTCTCGCATATTCCGGTGGTCTTGATACATCCGTATGTGTCAAGTGGCTTCAGGACGAGAAGAATCTCGATGTCGTTTGCGTCTGCGGCAACGTGGGCCAGGAGGAGACCGGCCTGGATGCCAAAAAACAGAAGGCGCTCGACCTGGGCGTTCTCGATTGCCAGGTGCTCGACCTGCGCGACGAGTTCTCCGATGAGTTCCTGACCAAGGCCATCGCCGCAAACTCCATGTACGAGAACAAGTACCCGCTGCTCTCCGCCCTGTCTCGCCCGCTGCTCGCCAAGAAGCTCGTCGAGGTCGCTCACGAGTTTGGCGCGACCTACGTCGCCCACGGCTGCACCGGCAAAGGTAACGACCAGGTTCGTTTTGAGGCTGCCGTCAAGGCCCTCGACCCCGAGCTTAAGGTTATCGCCCCGGTTCGCGAGTGGGACCTGAAGTGCCGTCCCGACGAGGTCGCCTATGCCCACGCCCACAACGTGCCGGTTCCCGAGGGTGCCAACGACAACCCCTATTCCATCGACGACAACCTGTGGGGTCGTGCCATCGAGTGCGGTCACCTGGAGGATCCCTGGAACGAGCCGCTCGACGACGCCTGGGTTATGACCAAGAATCCCGAGGACACGCCCGATACCCCGACTTACACCGAGATTGAGTTTGAGGCGGGCAAGCCCGTCGCCGTCGACGGCAAGAAGATGAAGCTCTCCGAGATCGTCATCGCCCTCAACAAGATTTCGGGCGACAACGGCTTTGGCCGTCTCGACCTGGTTGAGGATCGTCTGGTGGGCCTCAAGAGCCGCGAGTGCTACGAGGTTCCCGGAGCCCTGACGCTCATCACCGCCCACAAGGCGCTCGAGGACATCTGCGTCGAGGGCGACCTGCTCAAGACCAAGATCAAGCTCGAGCAGGATTGGGCCACCGCCGTGTACAACGGCCAGTGGTACAGCCCGCTCAAAAACGCGCTCGATGCCTTTATGGCCGATACCCAGAAGTTTGTGACCGGCACCGTCCGCCTGAAGTTCTTTAAGGGCAACTGCCACGTCGTCGGCCGCAAGAGCCCCTTCAGCCTCTACGACTACGGTCTGGCTACCTACGACCGCGACACCACGTTTGACGAGAAGGCCAGCGCCGGCTTTATCGAGATCGATACGCTGTCGCTCAAGACGTGGGCTAAGGTCCAGGGTCCCAGCTCCGCTGCCGCCCAGGCCTAAGGCTTTTCCTTCCTTTGGTATCCGCGCGGCCCATCCGCGTGATACATAACGGGCGCACGGGGTCCCTACCTTTCGTTATGCTTGCTGACACTTCTTAACATCGGTGGCCCCTACGTTCCGCCCGCATATATGATGCCGCGTTTGCGGCTGAGTCCGAGCCCCGCCGGGGTTGTCCGGCGGGGCTCCTTCTATCAATTTGGCGGCTCTGCGCCTATATATAAGGAGTATCCATTATGTTCAATGCTATTGTGCATGCTTTACTTGCCCTCGCGCCCGAGTTCGATGCTGCAAGGGTCGAGGACGTCCCTATGAGCCTGAAAGCCTGGATCGATGGTTCGCAGGGCAACATCCGGAGGGAGACGTTGGGCGCCAAGTGCATGGCGCGTCACTTCTTTGCAAATTAGCTACATGGCTCCGCACACGGTGGGGAATGTGTAAAACTAGCGGTTGAAAAATCGCTTTAGCGATATGGCGCATTGCTTTGGGCGCTTGTTTTGGTTTTTGGAGAAAGGGGACGGTTCCATGGCTCTTTGGGGCGGTCGTTTTGAGGCGGGCGTGGCCGAGGTCACGCAGGAGTTTGGCGCGTCGCTGCCGGTCGACAAGCATCTCTATAAGCAGGATATCGCCGGCTCTAAGGCACATGCCAAGATGCTGGCCGCCCAGGGCATCATCAGTGCCGAGGATGAGCAGGCGATTGCCGAGGGCCTGACCGGAATCGAGCAGGATATCGATGCCGGCAACTTCATCTTCGATATCAACGACGAGGACATTCATATGTCCATCGAGAGCGAGCTGACTCGTCGCATCGGCGAGGCGGGCAAGCGCCTACATACCGGGCGTTCGCGCAACGACCAGGTGGCGACCGATACGCGCCTGGGCGTCAAGGCACTGGCCAAGGAGCTCATGGAGGCCAATCTTGAGCTGCGCCATGTGCTGGTGGATGCGGCCAAGAAGTACGACAAGGTGATTCTGCCGGGCTACACGCACATGCAGCATGCTCAGCCCGTGCTGCTGTCGCATCATCTGCTGGCGTATTCCTGGATGTTCGCGCGCGACTTTACACGCCTGAAGGCCGCCTTTGATGCTGCCGACAACTGCCCACTGGGCGCTGCCGCGCTTGCCGGTACGAGCTATCCGCTCGATCGCCAGATGACGGCTGCCGAACTTGGCTTTGCGGGCGTGATTCCCAACTCGCTCGATGCGGTTTCCGACCGCGATTTCCTGCTCGATCTGCATTACGCCGGCTCCGTCATGGCCATGCATCTGTCGCGTCTTTCCGAGGAGATCGTGCTGTGGTCGAGCTCCGAATTTGGCTTTATCACGCTTTCCGACTCGTACTCCACCGGCTCGTCCATCATGCCGCAGAAGAAGAATCCCGACTTTGCCGAGCTTATCCGCGGCAAGAGCGGCCGTGTGTATGGCAACCTGGTGCAGCTGCTCGTGACCATGAAGGGCCTGCCGCTTGCTTATAACAAGGACTTGCAGGAGGACAAGGAGGGCGCGCTCGATACCGCCCATACGCTCATGCAGTGCCTGTCGGTTATGGCCGGTATGATTTCGACTTGGACCGTCAACGAGGATGCCATGGCGCGCGAATGCGGCGTGGGACACCTTGCCGCCACCGATGTTGCCGATTACCTGGCTAAGCGTGGTCTGCCGTTCCGCGAGGCACATGCCGTGGTGGGCCATCTGGTCCTGATGTGTGAGAAGCGCGGCTGCAATCTTGAGGACCTGCCGTTTGATGTGTTCCAGGAGGCAAGCTCGCTCTTTGAGCACGACATTACCGAGGCGCTCGACATCCCGTCGATTGTCGCTGCACGCACGACCGAGGGCGGTACCGCCCCTGCCGCCGTTGCCGTGCAGCTGCAGCGTGCCGAGGCACAGCTCGTGGCCGACGAGGGCGTGTTTGGATCGCTGGCCAAGGTCGTCGAGATGGGTCACGGGGCAAAGTAGAGGTTTGGCTGAAGCCGCTTGGCCATGTATTGATAAATCGGTTTTGCTTTACGGACGTCTGCTGATGTGGACGTCCGTATTTTGTTGCTATGGGGGAGGGGCTTGTCGAGAACTTCTGTAGGACCTTTGGGCAGGTTGTGAAGGGGGTACGTTCGCGGATGGCAATCGACCGTCTGCTCTGTTCGATGCGGTTGATGGGCGGTCGGATGGTACTCTAATCGAGCTTCGAAACAGAAGTGACACATATGGAGCGCTTTAATAAATTGTAGCGTTTCAATAAACAGCTTTTTGTTTAACTGCAGCTAAAACTCTGTTACGATGCAGTCTAGGCGGGTGCCGGAATGGGACTTGGGCACGCGCGAACCTACTTGAAAGGCTACTTTTATGGCTATCGAGAAGACCTTCATCATGATTAAGCCCGACGCCGTGCGCGATCGCAAGATCGGCGAGATTGTTGCTCGCATCGAGCGCAGCGGTCTTGTCATCGAGCGCATGGAGATGACCACGCTCGAGCGCGCTACCGTCGAGGAGCACTACGCCCATCTGGCCGACAAGCCCTTCTTTAGCGGTCTCTGCGACTTTATGACGAGCGGTCCGGTCGTCAAGATGGTCGTTTCCGGTCTCTCCGCTGTTGCTAAGATGCGCACCCTCATGGGCGCTACTAATCCGCTTGACGCCGCTCCTGGTACCATCCGCGGCGACTTTGCCGTCGATGTCAACGCCAACGTGATCCACGGCTCCGACTGCCTGGAGAACGCCGAGATTGAGATCAAGCGCTTCTTTGGCTAAACCAGCTTTGACTCCTTAAGGCTGTTAGCGTGTGGCTTGGGCGCCGCGGAACTCCATCTGCGGTGCCCT
>USCS01000092.1 GCA_900552875.1 uncultured Collinsella sp.
TCGTCGCCGTGGCGTAATCGCGCGCGGCGTGGCAAAGCGCTGCCTGGTGGCATTCCTGGCCTTCGCGATGGCCTTCAGCACCACGCCGGCTCAGCTGTGGGCCGAGGGTGCCGAGGGCATTGCCGAGGCTGTGGCTCAGGCTACGACGCCAGGCGAGGACGCAGCGCTTGCGGGCGGTACCGCTGAGCAGAGCGGCGCCGAGGTTTCGGATTCTGAGAGCGCGTCTGCAACTAGTGCCGCCACAACTGAGGCGGCAACTGGCGACGAAGGCTCGGCGACGGGGGTGAGCCCTGCCACGAGCGAGCAGTCTTCGACGGCATCCGCTGGTCAAGCGGGATCTGCCGCCGCGGCTGCCGTCCAGACAGAGAACCCGACAGAAACCGGCGATGTCGCCAAGAAGCAGGTCGAGGTCTCGTTCTCGATTATCGGCACCGATGCCGACGGCAAGGCTCAGACCTGGGTGGCACCTACGCAGCTCAAGCTCGACGAGGGCGCGACGGCTGCGGACGCCTTCGTTAAGCTGCAGGAGAAGACGGGCTTCAAGGCGAAGTACGAACCGAACACGGCATACGGTTTCTACCTCGAAAGCATCACATCCCCGAGCGATGGCCGTACGCTTGCCTACGATCCGACGACTTATGCCTTCTGGCAGCTGTTCGTCGACGGCGCGTCTTCCTCGGTTGGCGCGAGCAGCGTCAAGCTCACCCAGGGGCAGAAGATTGAGTTTGCCTATACGGCTGGTAGCTCGTCCCCTGTCGTTAAAGACCAGGTTGCCGCAAATGTGACCGTCATTGGTCGCGATGCCCAGGGCAAGACTCAGACTTGGGTCGATAATGCGCAGTATGTGGTGACGTCCGGTTCGAGCGCGCTTGATCTTACGAAGGTCGCACTCGAGGCGAACGACATTGACGCCGTTGCTGCGGGCTCCTTCATTCTGAGCCTTAAGTACAACGGTGTTGATCTGGGTACGCCCCAAGATTATTCGACCTATTGGCAGCTGTTCATCAACGGCAAGTCGAGTGACTATACGGCGGACAATGTCACCATCCATGTTGGCGATACCGTCACGTGGTTCTACGGTGGCTGGGGCGACCAGCTGCCCTCTGATTCCCTTCATGCTTCCGTTCAGGTGCTTGGTAAGGACAAGGACGGCAAGCAGCAGGTTTGGACTTCGACGGGCCAGACGAGTCTCAAGGCAGGCTCTACTGCCAAGGATCTCCTTGAGCAGACCGGCCTTACTCTCGATGCTGGCGAATCGTCTTGGGGCTGGTTCCTCAACGGCATTACTTCGCCGTTTGATGGTAAGTCCTATGGCTGGGATGCTGCGACCAAGAGCTATTGGCGCTTCTACGTAAATGGCAAGTTCGCCGACGTTGGCGCCGGTGCCTACAAGCTCCAGGAGGGTGACGCTGTCACCTTTATGTATGGTGCTGACGCCGATGCCCTCCCTGGTCAGGTGCTTGGATCCGCCGATATCATCGGCCCCGATGTCAACGGCAACAATACTCGCTGGGGCTCGGCAAGCAATGTTTCCCTGCCCGAAGGCTCTACGGCCCAGGACCTTATTGAGACGGTTCTGAAGGCGAAGGGCATTGATTACAAGGCCTCCCAGAGTGGTGCATACTGGTCCATTACTTCGCCGTTCGAAGACAAGTCTTACGGCTATGATGGTGCGACCGGTAAATACTGGCCTCTGTATATCAACGGAGAGTCCTCATCTCTCTGTGCCAACCAGGTCACGCTCAAGAGCGGCGACAAGGTTGCATTTGCCTACACCACCGAAAAATCGCCCATGCCCGATCCCGACAAGATTGTCGTGGACCCGAGTGCGACGACTCCTAATTGGGATGCCGAGTGGGCCGGCTACGGCAACAGTGGCAACGGTTCGACCGTAACGGATGCCAAGACGCCTGCGCAGGCCGCCGGTCTTAAGTGGACCTTCGATTGGAAGGCCGAGTCTGGTCAGCAGTATGCCAACTGCAGCGAACCTGTCATCGCTAACGGTTTTGTGTACATCGCGACCGAGAACGAGCTCATTAAGATCGATTCGTCCACGGGCAAAAAGGTTGCCTCTGCGCCGCTTGCCTCCAAGGTGAGCTATACCTCTCGTCCGATCTATACCAATGGCCTTATCATCGTTCCGCTCAACGGCGGTGCGGTCCAGGCGATTACTGCAGACAAGCTGATCTGCAAGTGGCTGACGCCCGGTTTGACGGACTTGACGCAGAGCTCCTGCACCGTCGTTTCGGACGGCGAGTACGTCTATGTAGGCTCGGTCGATATTTCGTATGACGAGAATTACAACGCGACCTACGGCAACGGCTCCTTTGCGCGCATTAAGATTGCCACGGGCGAAGTTTCTTGGCAGAACATCGACCCTGCCGAGGGCTATTACTGGACTGGTGCGGCTTTGACGGATAAGTATGCCATCGTTCCTACGAGCGCGGGTACGCTTAAGTGCATTGATAAGACGACGGGCGATGTCGTTTCGACCATGAAGCTCGGCGCTCTCGCGAACGCCGACTGTGTCGCCGATCCGTCCAATGGTTCGACCTTCTATCAGATGACGCACGATGGAAAGCTCCATGTGATTTCGCTTTCGGCGAAGGGCGTGCTGAGCGAGCAGAAGACGGTCGATCTGGGTCTTACTAATAACATGAGCGCACCGGCGGTGGCTGGCGAAAACTTGATTGTCGGCGGACAGACGGCTACTGGCTCTGCTCTGGCTCTCTATAATCTGAAGACCGGTAAGACCACGATGGTCCCCGCTGCTGACGGTAAAGAACTTCCGGCCGGATTTAACGGTATTGCTGCTACTCCGCTGGTGAGTGTTCAGGGCGGCAAGACCTATGTGTACTTCACCGTTAACAGCGCGGATAGCAAGGATTACGTCAACTACTCTGCTGGTGGTGGCGTGTATCGCTATACGCTCGGCGATGCAGAGGCGACGCAGATTTATGATGCGGCTGGCCATTACCAGCACTGCGACTCTCCGGTCATTGCCGATGCATCTGGCAACCTGTACTACATCAATGACTCGGGCACGCTGTTTAAACTTGGAGCTGTCGAGTCTTGGACGGTTGCCTTTAATTCCAACGGCGGGTCTGCTTGCGACACTAAGTTTGTTGCTACGGCCGACGGCAAGCTGGTCAAGCCGGCCGATCCGACGCGCGATGGCTACACTTTCGGCGGTTGGTATACCGATGAGACTTGCACGCAGGCGTATGACTTCAGTACGCCGGTGACGGCCGACCTGACGCTGTATGCCAAGTGGACTAAGAATGCCGTTAACCCTGGCGGTAATGGCGGTTCTGGCACTAATGGTGGCAACGGTGGCGCTGGCAACGGTTCCGGTGCTGGCGCTGGCACTGGCACGGGCTCCGGCTCCGGCACGAAGGGCCAGCAGGCTGGCGGCGCTGTCGCCCCGGGCCAGAAGCCGGTGACCAAGACGACGGTGTCGACCAAGACCGAGACCAGGGACAACAAGTCCGACAAGAAGGACTCCGATAAGTCCGATAAGAAGGACGAGAAGAAGTCTGACAAGAAGTCTGACAGGAAGGACGGCAAGTCCGACAAGAAGTCCGATTCCAAGTCCGATACGGGTGCTGTTTCCACGACCACTGCTAAGAAGTCCTCTAGTGCTTCCGAGCAGGAGACTGGCGCCAACCCGCTCGCCATTGTTGGCGTTGCCGCCGGCGTCATCGGTCTCGCCATCGTCGGCGTGTTCGTGTTCACCAAACGTCGGTAGGTGAGGGCTGTGTCCAATAAATCCAAGGACGCTGACCCCAAGCAACCAAATTCCTCGTTCATTCAGTTCGACGATGCAAAGCAACAGGGCGCCGCTTCGGCGGCGTCCGCCCCTCGACGGAAGGCGCTTACTGGCGTCCTGACCGCCGCGTGCGTTGCGCTAATTGTCATATCGCTGGGCTTCGTCCATCCTTCCGAGAGCGGCGCCTGGTCCATTGACTGGATCGTTCAGACCGTGACGGGGGAGAGCGTCGTCGCCAAGGACACCAAGGGGTCTGGCTCGTCTGCCGCTTCTGGCGAGGCCAGTTCCAAGGATTCCAAATCTTCGAATGATGCAAAAGACGAGCCCAAGGGTTCGAACGACGCCAAGGACGATTCCGAGTCTTCAAACAAGGAATCGGACAAAAACTCGGATAGCAAGAAGTCCGAGGACCGGGGCGGCAAGAAGTCTGGCGATAAATCCGCTGCCCAAAATACGGGAGCCGGTGATACTTCCAATGCGTC
Source organism: uncultured Collinsella sp. (assembly GCA_900552875.1). Classification (GTDB taxonomy): domain Bacteria; phylum Actinomycetota; class Coriobacteriia; order Coriobacteriales; family Coriobacteriaceae; genus Collinsella. Next base: position 4,252 of record USCS01000092.1, read on the forward strand.
TGGCGGTGCTTCTTCGGGCGGTGGCCAGTCGTCTGATGGAGCCTCGTCCTCTAATGGTGGAAACGCCTCCTCGGGCAGCCAAAGCGGCTCACAGGAGTCCAGCTACGTTACGGTGACGGTTTCGGTCACATCGAGCGCTGTGGGCAATCCTGTGTCCTCTGGCGGCACCTTTACCTTTAACGAAGGCGCCACCGTTTACGATGCCCTGTGCGCGCTAGGCCTTTCTGTCAACGCACACGGCTCGTCGTACGGCACGTATGTTTCCGCGATTGGTGGTTTGGCCGAGAAACAGTACGGCGGCACGAGCGGCTGGATGTACTCCGTCAACGGCACAACGCCCATGACGGCCTGCAGTAACTACGTTCTCTCCAATGACGACAACGTCGTTTGGTATTACGTAACGGGCTAGAGGCCTCGACATAGCGCGCCAGACGGGCGGTTCGGGCCAACATCCGGACCGCCCGTTTTTCATGCGAATGGGACTGGGTCGCCGGGTCTCTCTGCAAACAAAAAACCGGTTGGAACGGGAATTCCAACCGGTTATACATTCAAGCAAATAGTGAATCGACTACGACCGTGCGCCCTCGAGGAAGAAGCGACGGCTGAAGTAGTTGTACCAGGTGACAAGGAACGTGGCGATGGCCTTCATGGCTTGGTAGCCGATGCTCAAAAACGTGACGCCCACAAACATATACAGGTCGTTGAGGCCCAGGCCGATCACCGACAGGATGGTGAAGATCGTGAACTCGCGCTTGCGGCTCATGCCTTCGCGGTGGTCGAACACGTACTTCATGCTGAGCCAGTAGTTGACCACGACGGACGTGATAAACGAAACCGTGGTGCTCATCAAAAAGTCGAGGTGGAACAGCTCGACGAGCGCAATGAGCATGCCCCAGTCGATGCCAAAGGAGATAAGACCCACGACAGCAAACTTGAGGAACTGCTTGGTATGAGGTTGTGCCAGCGCCTTGCGCACGTAATCACATCCAATGCGTTGATGAATCGAGCAGAGGATACTTTAGAGCTTTTACAAGGGAAACGTAAGGTCTTTGCCAAGAACTATATGAACTCGCCAAATTTTCAAGAGCTAATCCGCAAACGTTGAAAATTTGCCCGTAAACGAGCGGCACCCACGGACGATACTGCGCTGAGTGCACGTCGTCCGTGGGCGCCGTAATGCTGCAGGGGTTTCGAGCTACTTGGTCTCGTCGCCCTCCAGGAAGATTTTTCGGGTCACAAAGTTGTAGACCATGACAAGCGCGGTGGCGCAGATCTTGGCGATATTGGCCTCGAGTCCCAGGCCGGCGTTGAGCGCCAGCACGATGCCGTCGTTGAGCACCAAACCGATCACGGACAGCACGACAAAGATGATGAACTCGCGGCGGCGGCTCATGCCTTCCTTGTGCGCAAACACGTACTTCATGCTTGCGAGGTAGTTAAAGATGAGTGAGATGATAAAGCCGCTGGTGTTGGCGATTAGGATGTTGAGGCCCAGACCGTAGTGGAGCAGATTCATAATGCCAAAGTCGATAACCGTGGCAATGACACCGACGACGCCAAATTTCATGATCTGCGCAAGGAGCTTTTGCATGGTACCTGCCTTAGGGTGGCGCGGGGACGCCGTGGGGATGACAAACTCAGCAAGTTTAGCCAATCCCCGCGGGTGAGGCTAGACGCGCTCTTCGATAGCACCGTTTCTATATGCATCGAGCAGCTGGCGCAGATCCTGGATCTGGCTGCGAATCTTGGCGCCAGTATCGGTGTCGCTCACCATGCGGCGACGGTCTGCTTGGTCAAAACGGTTGGTCTCGCTTTCGATGTCCACGTTGCGCGTGAGTGCCTCGGCAACCGTCGTAAAGGCCCGGTGCGACTTGAGGCGGCAGCCGCGCGAGCTCGAGATGAGCGTATAGCCGGCGATGCCCGTCTTGGGATGGTAAGCGCGGCAGAAGCCGCCATCGATGACCAGCAGCTTGCCCTCGGCGCGGATGGGCTGCTCGCCCTTGGTGGTTTTAACGGGCGTGTGGCCGTTGATGATGTGGCCGGTCGGCGAGCATGCCATGGGCGCGACGCCAAACTCGCGCATGATATCATCGCAGACCGAGGGCGACTTGGTAAGCGTAAAGTACGGGTCCATCGGCTCGACCCAGGTGCTCTTATCGGCGATATAGGCGCGCTCAAAGGTACGCACCAGGCGT
>USCS01000093.1 GCA_900552875.1 uncultured Collinsella sp.
GCGGCGTCATGGCCAGCTCCAGCGTGGGCGGTCTCTCCGGCGCCTTCATCCCCGTGTCCGAGGACGCCGGCATGATCGCCGCCGTCGAGGCCGGTGCGCTTTCGCTCGAGAAGCTCGAGGCCATGACCTGCGTGTGCTCCGTTGGCCTGGACATGATCGCCATCCCCGGCGACACTCCAGTCGAGACCATCGCCGGCATCATCGCCGACGAGATGGCCATCGGCGTCATCAACAACAAGACCACGGCCGTCCGCGTGATTCCCGCCATCGGCAAGGGCGTGGGCGACTGCGTCGAGTACGGCGGCCTGTTTGGCCGTGCGCCCATCATGCCGGTGAACCCCAACGCCGGCACCGTGCTTGCCCACCGCGGTGGACGCTTCCCGGCGCCGCTGAACTCGCTGAAGAACTAGCTGAGGGGTTCGGGCGAGGAGCCCCGGGGAGGGCAAATATATAAGGTCGCCTGCTCGGACAGTCCTGACTCGCACGGAGAGCACATTAAGTGCTCTCCGGCTCGTGCGGAACTCGCGATCGACCTTATATATTTGTCCTCCCCGGGGCTCCCGCACAACGGGACCTCAGTTGGGTTCTATCCCGGTTGCAGTTGCTTCGCTCCTGCACCACTTGGCTGGTGCGGCGTTTTGGCGTTGGAACGGTTCTTTTTCTGATATATGCTTGTTGCGGCTCTTCTTTTGGGAGGGGCCGCTTTTTTTGTTGTGTGAGGAGGTTGGCCCGTGGTTGATGGGGAGATTCGTTCTGAGCTGCTTGCTGCGGATTGGAATGGCGAATGGATGCGTCTGCAGGCCGCTCGGCATCGGGCTGATGATTCTTTTGAATGGGATAAGCGAGCCCGGCATTTTCGACCGCTTGAGACTGCTCCGTATGCCCGGGATTTTATAAAGCTGCTGGCGCTTGAGCCTGGCGAGTCGGTGCTCGATATGGGATGTGGGGCTGGGTCGATTGCTATTCCGCTTGCGCAAGACGGACATTCCGTGATTGCCGCCGATTTTTCCCCTGCCATGTTGGGCACGCTTGATGCCGGCATTGAGTACTACGGGCTCGAGGGGCGCATAACGCCGCTTGAGCTTGCTTGGGATGATGATTGGGATTTGGTTGGACCGGTCGCGAAAGCGGTGGATGTTGCCTTTGCCAGTCGGTCGGTTACGACGACCAATCTAAAAGGTGCACTTGTCAAGCTTGACCGTACGGCTCGTCGGCGTTGTGCTGTCACCATGGTCGCCAACTCCAGCCCGCGCTATGATCTGCACTTGATGAACGCTATCGGTGCCTCGGTTACCTGCAGTAATGGCTTTGTGTATGCTTTTAATATCCTCATTCAGATGGGTGCCCTGCCGCAGGTTACGTACTTTGAATCGCCTCGTCGCGATACCTTCAATAGCCTCGAGGCAGGCGTGGCGGACTTTTCTCGCATGCTTGAGCATGGCAACGAGGATAAGATCGATCGCCTGCGCGACTACATCGCCCAGCACATGATTGAGAACCCCCATGCCGGTGAGCCGGGCTCCAAGGGCGTGCCGCAGGGGCGCTACATGCTCGATCATGTCCGCAAGGTTCGTTGGGCGTTTATTGCATGGGAGCCGGTCTCTGCGCCCAGCTCATAGCCTGCTCACAGCCCGCACTGCCCACTCGCTCGGCATCCGCATTCTTTTTGAACTGGGCAAACGCGCTCCACACCGCGCCCTTCCTGCGCTATCGTGGGACAGCTCACGTAGATTAAGGCCCCGTCGCGGGGCGCCCCATACATAGAAAGCGAGAACCCATGGCACTGACAGGAGCCCAGGTCAAGCAGCTTCGCAGCATGGCCCATCACCTCAACCCCGCCATCATCATCGGCAAGTCCGATGTCAACGAGGGCACCGTCGAGCAGACGGTCGCCTACCTGGAGAAGCACGAGCTCGTTAAGTGCTCCGTGCTCGATGGCTCCAGTCTTTCCACCCGCGAGGCCGCCGAGGAGCTCGCCGAGCGCTGCCACGCCGAGGTCGTCCAGGTTATCGGCCGCAAGTTCTCGCTGTATCGCGAGTCCTCGCGCAAGGATATCGAGAAGATCAAGCTCGTCTAAGAGCCAATGATCCGGCGAGCCAACACATAGCAAGCTTACGGGTGCCCAAGTACTTCGGGCGCCCGTTTTTTTATCGCTCGACCAGCACACGGTTAAGCCTGCCCTCCACCAAGCGCTCGTATAGACGCCGCGTCTCGGGCTCGGGCACACCATTGACCTGCTCCCTTAAGTGGTGCATATGCCCGCTGTACAACTCGACGATATCGCGCCGCCGCCCCGCCGCGCCGTAGACGCGCATAGCGCAACGCACCATGTCCTCGCGCGCCGTCTCTTGGCGCAGCCCCGACTCCACTAGCCATACCGCCGACTGCAGATCGTTTTCTTCTAGAGCGGCATTTGCTCCCTTAATCATGCAATCGATGTACTTTGACTGCATAATGCGCCGCATGCGCAAAAAGTAGGTGGGATTACAGCCATTGGGAACATACAGCGGTCCGGCATAAAGCTGCTCAATCTTAAGGCACAGCTCAACTAAATGGGGCCCGCGCGCACCCGTGCGATTTCCCAAAACCTCGCGGCTTATCTGGTCAAACAGCCGTACATCGGTCTTGACGTAGTCGCCGTTGAGCCCAATGCATTCATTTTGGATGAGCACGCACGACTTGCCATCCGGCGTCGGTCCCAAAGCCGACCGCAAGCGCGATATCGTCGAGTACAGGTTGTTGCGGGCGCTATTAAACTCGGCATGGGGCCACAGCTCCATGGCCAGCGTCTCACGATCGACGAGCGCATCCATGCCCAGCGCAAGCCGCTCGGCAAGCGTCGCCGCCTTCTTGCGACGCCACATTTTGTCCGTGATGGGAAACCCATCGCGCTCGGCGCGAAACGCACCAAACATGCGAATCTCGATATGGTCGATGGTATCAACGGCTTCAACCTCGCCGGCCTGGAACAGGCGCTCGCCCTCTCCTTCCAAATCGTCGCGCAGCGAGTACCGCGACAGCTCGCGCACGGGAAGCTTCTTGCGTATCCTGCCCGCCGGCACGCCCAGACAATGCATGGCAAGGCGCGCAAAGAGCCGATACGATGGCTCTAGAATCCCCGCACGATTCATGGACATCCAGGCCGCAAGATCGCTGTCTCGGCCCGCACAGGCCAAATGCAGCGCCACCATCCAGGCCTCCGCTCCACCAACCTGCGTCTGGCTTATATCGAGCAACTCCGCTTCCTCGCGCACCGAAACCATCGAGGTGTTACGCAGATATGCCGCGCGCTCCAGCAGCAATGCGTTATCGCGCATGTACGCAATCGACTCCTCGGCAAGTTTGAGCACTTGGACCGCACGGAACTTTGCATTAACCGGCCGTCCCTCTGCCAGCGACTGCCAGCCTTCTAGCAACAGCCCAAACAGCTGAATCTGGTTGTCGCGCATGCGCACGGCAAAACGATCGAGCTCGTTGAACGCCGCGTCGTCGGTTACCGGCAAGCCGGAAAGGAGCCGCCGTGCCGCCAACACCATGCGCACCCAGATAGCCATCGCCTTAAGCCCACGTACGTCGAGCGCCTCCCGCACCACCGTCATCTCGTCGTCGCGCTCGTCGGTTCCCGCAAACGACCCGTCAAAGAGCTCCACCAGCATGCTATCGGCCCGTATAACAATCCCCGTGATGTCGAGCTCGCAGTCGTAGGCCTTGCTCGTTTTGAGCTGTTGTAGAACGCCGCCGTCATTTCCCCGCTCGGTCAGACAGCGTTTGACCTCGATATGCGCAGACAACATATCGAGTGCGGTATGGGATGTCTCGATTTCTGGCACGGCCAGGTTCGTAGGAAGCCCAAGCCCGTTGTCCCCATAGCAAACAGCCGTCAGCGTCTGGGCCACCCTCCATGAAACAGGGTCTATTTCGCAGGCCGCCCGTTCGCCCCCGCGCTCGATGACCGATGCCATATAGCGAGCGAGCTTTGTATTGGACACGCTGACCGCTGCCAAATACACGCCAAGCGCCTCGGCAGGCGTTGGCTCTGGAGCCGGATCCTCGGCATCGATCGTGCCCAGCGCTGCTCGGCAGATATCGGCCCCGTGCCCCGTCAGAGCCAGATCGACCCCATACTGCCCAGCAAGTTCAAGGACCGCATCACGGTCCAAAAAGGCGTCCGCCAGGCCCATCGCCGCATCGCATCGGCCCGCCTTAAGCAAAATCCGGGCCGCCCTCGGAACAAGTTCGGGGCGAACCTCGGCCACCAACTTACGCAAGCGCAAGCGTCCGTTATCCTCCGTGCCCAGACACGTAAAACTCCGCTCGGCGGGGTCCAAGCCAAAGATCGGGTAGTCGCGTACGAAGTAGGACTGGTCGACCATCGATAGTCTCACCCCGCAAGCCTCGAGTTCTGCGATATTGCCCTCGCCCATCAAAATCATGAGACATGCCACGCAAAACAGCGCATTATTGTCGAGCGAAGCCAGATCGACAAGTGCCGCGCCATATACGTTGACAATCTCGTTTTCGAGCAGACCGGCTACGTCGCCTTGGCCATACAGACCCGTCTGCAATGCCGAAACGAGCTCGGGCACGCCCTGCGTGAGCTGATAAAAGTCGAGCGATGTGCTGATCGAAAACGCCGATGCCCACGCCGAATACTCATAGGCATGCACCTTGAGCATCTGCGCATTGATCTTAACCGAATCGCCCAGCCCATGAATCAGTTGACGATTTGAAGGACGGCAGGAGATAAAGACCCCTACCCCCATAGCGCGCAGGCCGCGAATCCTGTCGATGAGGTCTTCGGTATCGTGCTGATCGAGGTTTGGCACATTATCAATCGCGATAAGGGAGTGCGGTTTGTCTTTGAGTTCTTCGGTAACCACCTCGAGCTGCATAAACACCTCGCGCCCAGTGGCGCGATCGGCCTCGATAATCCGCACGGGGCCTCGCGTCGGGTCGCATTTAACCTCATGGGTGTACTGCAGCAGCACCGAGGTCTTCCCAAACCCGTCGGGCGCATAAAGAACCACGATGCCAGCCTTTCGGCCCTTGGCGATAAGCTCATTCATCAAGCGTTCGCGTCGCACCATATAGCCTCCGCCCAGCGGCATCAGCTCGAGGTCGTCTATACTGTCCAAATCGTTTACCATGCCCGCTCCTCAACTCGACCGTATGGACACTGTAACCGCAAGACCATACAAGCCGCGCTATGAATAGAGCGACCTTGTGTTCTAGGTTGTCTTTTGGTACGCAAGCGGCAAGTTTTTGTACAGCGAGGGCCGATTGTTATTAATCCCCCGACTAATCGGTCTTTAAGCAGGTAAATGAGCTTGTCAGCTTGTCCCATCTAAACGGCAGTGTAACGCAGATGAACAAGGTTCAGCTATGTCATTCAACTCGCCTAGCACCCGCTACCGTCTACGACCTTTTAGTGGCATTTTTGCATAGAATCTGGTATGGAATGAATCAAACTGTTGGGCATCCGGCATTCGTCAAGCTTGCGGCAAGATTTTGGTCAAGTGGGCGGAAAGGGATAGCAAAAAGGCCCCCGCAAAGCGGAGGCCTTAGGCAAGGCTATGTCGAGGTGCAGGATTCGCGCTACTCGCAGAGCGAAAGGGCGGCCTCGTCGGCAACGACAACGCAGTTGGTGTGCAGCTGCAGGATCGAAGCCGGGCACGCGGGCGTAACCGGACCATAGCACATGTCATGCACGGCCTGAGCCTTGGCCTCGCCGTTGGCGACGACCAGGATCATGCGGGCATACATGATGGTCTGGGTACCCATGGTGTAGGCCTGACGGGGAACGTCGTCGATGCTGTCGAACAGGCGGCTGTTGGCCTGAATGGTGCTCTCGGTGAGGTCGACACAGTGCGTGCCCTTGGAGAAGTGGTCATCGGGCTCGTTGAAGCCGATGTGGCCGTTGTTGCCAATGCCGAGCAGCTGCAGATCCGGGTAACCGGCGGCGGCGACGATCTTGTCGTACTCAGAGCAGGCAGCGGCGGCGTCGGGGTTGGAACCGTCGGGCACATGCGTGTTGTTCAGGTCGATGTTGATGTGATCGAAGAAGTTCTCACGCATAAAGTAGTGATAGCTCTGGGGATCGTCGTGCGAAAGGCCGCGATACTCGTCCAGGTTGTAGGTGCTGACCTCGGCAAAGTCGACGTCGCCCTTCTCGTACCAAGCAGCGAGCTGCTTGTAGGCACCGATCGGGGTGGAGCCGGTGGCAAGGCCCAGCACACAGTCGGGCTTGAGGATAACCTGCGCCGAGATGATATTGGCGGCCTTGCGGCTCATATCCTCGTAGTCTTTAGCTTTAATGATCTTCATTACGCGTCCTTTCTCGTACAAGAGAGGCAAGGCTCCCTTTACAAGCACTTGCCCGCGGCCCGCGTCGGCCGCAACCAACG
>USCS01000094.1 GCA_900552875.1 uncultured Collinsella sp.
GGTGGCGATCGAGCTGTCGAGCCGGTGCCTCCCCCACCTCCCGCGCTATACTCGTCCGCATGGATATCAACGCACGCAACATAGCAACACACGCCGCGGACGCACCGGCAACGGCAGAGCCCACCCCCGTCGTGGGACGCTTCGCCCCGTCGCCCTCGGGCCGCATGCACCTGGGCAACGTGTTCAGCTGTCTGTGCTCGTGGCTTTCGGCCCGCAGCCAGGGCGGCGGCATCGTGTTGCGCATCGAGGACCTGGACGATCGCTGTAAGCGGCCGGAGCTTGCCGCCCAACTGATTGACGACCTGGCTTGGCTGGGGCTCGAATGGGACGAAGGCCCCTACTACCAGCATGATCGCCTAGACCTGTACGAGCGTGCTCTGCATCAACTGCAAGACGCCGGCCTCACCTATCCCTGCTTTTGCACGCGCGCCGAACTCCATGCCGCGAGCGCACCGCACGCGAGCGACGGCACGCCCATCTACCGCGGCGCCTGCCGAGGCCTTTCTGCCGAAGAGGTTGCCCGCCGCAGCATCCTGCGCGCTCCGGCCACGCGCCTGCGCGTGCCCGTCGTCGACGACCTCGCAGACGACGTGATCGAATTCGTGGACCGCACGTACGGAGCCCAATGCGAGGCACTCGCCACCGAGTGCGGAGACTTTTTGGTGCGCCGCAGCGACGGCGTGTTTGCCTATCAGCTGGCCGTGGTGGTCGACGACGCTGCCATGGGCGTCACCGAGGTTGTGCGCGGATGCGACCTGCTGGGCTCCACGCCGCGCCAAATCTACCTGCAGCATCTGCTGGGACTTCCAACGCCGCACTACGCACACATTCCGCTGCTCATGTCGCCGGATGGCCGCCGCCTTTCCAAGCGAGACCGCGATCTGGACCTAGGCGAACTACGCGCCCGCTTTGGCACACCCGAGGCACTGCTGGGCTGGCTCGCCGGGCAAACGGGCATCGCGCCGGACGCCACACCGCGCTCTGCCGAGCAGCTGGTCGAGCACTTTAGCTGGGATGTTATCCGTACGCATCGGGAGAACATCACTGTAACGGTCGAGTAGCCAGCCACCCCGCCTCTACGCAACATCCCAGGGCTGGAGTTCGTCACCCAAGCGAACGATGCAGTCATAGAGCACGGTGTGGCGCTCGGCCGGGTTGGCATCCCGATGAAAATGCCCGTAGTACCAGCGCTTATAATCCAAGCGGTCTTCCAGCTCATCGAAAAATGCAGTAAGACGATCAACGCCGGGGCAATTCCAGCCGGGTGCCGGATAGAGCGTGGGCGAGAGCATGCGCGTGGAGCAGGTGTGGGTGATTACGTAGTCGACCTTCCAACCCACGCTGTCGAGCCTTGCCCGCGCCTCCCCAAAGTTGCGCTCGTCCGGCAGCTCCTGCGGCCACCAACTGGAATACGGCACGCGATATTCCTTGTCCACGCTCGTGGCGCCGCCCATGGTAAAGATCGTTGAGCCGTCGAGTTCAAAAACCTCGCCGCGCGTCAGGCGCCGTATGGGGGAGGTATCCGACAGGCGCTGCGTCAGCCCACCGTGCCACAACTCCATGGGTCGCTCCGCCCAGTGATCGAAACGCTCGTGGTTGCCGTCGACAAACAGCACGGTGCAGGGGCGCGACTCCAGCCAAGCAATATCGGCGCACTCCTCGGCAGAAAAATCCAAGGGAAAGCCAAAATCGCCGGCGACGATGAGATAGTCGTCACTCGTCAGACTATCCCCAAGATCCCAGTCGCGCAGCTTTTGCATGTCGAGGCCGCTGTGAATATCGCCCGTCACATAGACCGTCATCGGATTACCACTTCCCTGCAAGTCGCTAGCCCACATTCTGCACGATCGCCAAGCAAACCGTTCCAGCCCTTCCGTCCCTTAGGGCTTACCCTTCGTTCTTCCATCCAAACGGGTCAAGCACCCAAAAAAACCAGATCGAGCACGCCGCCGGTCATCATGGCGCCGGCAAGGGCCATGCAAACGTGCAGAGAGATGGCGCTTCGGAGCACGTCGAATGGCCCCAGAACAGCCAGCAGCGCGACCGCTGCGCCGGCCACGCACAGCGCGAGGCACGGCCCCGCGTCCTTGACGCACTTCTTTGCGAGATGCTTGGTGTTGTCACTCATTGCTATCGAGCTCCTTAGAGGGCCGTTGTTCAGATACATACCGCCGCGGCAGAGCAGAGCGGCAGGGTAAGTGTCACATGTCGTGCGGTCATCAATGGAGAAACCGCCTGCTCGACCAACCCTTGACGCCGTTTTGCACCGGCGCCCCATCCCCCGCTATCCAGAAAGGCATCTCTCCCTTCCCCACCGCCACCCAAAAACTCATCCAACATTAATCTTTGCTCAAGAATCGCTTAATCTATAACCTGCACTATAGAGTTCGACCAAGGGCGGGGCGGCGCCGCGCAACGCAGACCGCCGAACGCAACGCTCGCGCCCGGGCAGATCGCCCGGCGTCGCGCCCATCGAACGAAAGGAACAGGTCATGGACGACCTCGAAAAAGTTGAAACCATCCGCACCAAGTGCAACGTGAGCTACACCGATGCCAAGGCCGCGCTCGACGCCGCCGACGGCAACGTTTTGGACGCCATCATTTGGCTCGAGTCGCAGGGCAAGACGCAGACCACTTCGGCGCACGCCGCCACCGAGTCCGTGCCAGTCGATGAGCCCTCAGCCGAGATGGTCGCAGCGCAGGCCGCCTACGAGAAGTCGAGCGAAAAGACCGACTTCTCCAAGAAGATGGACAGCGTGTGGGAGTACCTCAAAAAGCTCTTCCGCCTGAGCCTGGACACCAAGTTTATCGCCACGCGCCGCGATGCGATCATCCTCAACATTCCCATCCTGATCCCCATCGTCGCGCTGTTTGCCTGGGGCGCCACGATATGGCTGATGTTGATTGGCCTGTTCTTTGGCATGCGCTACCGCATCGACAGCGACGGAGACGTGCCCGGCAGCATCAACAACCTTATGGATCACGCCGCCGACGCCGCGGACGACATCAAGCAAAATCTCAACGACGACAAGTAATCGCAGACGGGGGCACGTATGGCACGAATCCTGATCGTAGAGGACGAGGAGAAAATCGCCCGCTTTGTGACGCTCGAGCTGGAGCACGAGGGCTACCAGGTGGAGCACGCCGCCGACGGCCGCACCGCCGTAGACCTGGCGCTGGAGCGCGACTACGATCTGATTCTGCTCGACGTGCTGCTGCCGCAGCTCAACGGCATGGAGGTGCTGCGGCGCGTGCGCAAGCACAAGGATGTGCCGGTGATCATGGTCACCGCGCGCGATGCCGTGATGGATAAGGTGGCCGGGCTCGACGCCGGCGCTGACGATTACCTAACCAAGCCGTTTGCCATTGAGGAGCTGTTCGCACGGATCCGCGTTGCGCTGAAGCGCTCGGAGGCCGTGCGGACGGCTTCGGGCGTTGGCGGCATCGGGACGGGCGCGGCGAGCGACGCGGGCGGGAGCGCCGCTGCGATACCCCCGGTCAGCGACTCAACCCAGGTTTCCGCCTCGCTCTCCCCCGCCACGCTCACTGTGGGCTCAGTCGTGCTCGACCCCGACCGCCACGAAGTCACGGTCGGCGGCTCGCCCATCGCGCTCACGGCCCGCGAGTTCGACGTCCTCGCCCTGCTTATGGCGCACGCCGGCACCGTGCTCACGCGCGAGCGCATCGCGCACGAAGCGCTGGGCTACGAATACGTGGGCGACACCAACAACGTCGACGTACACATCGCGCACCTGCGTGCCAAGATCGAGGACGCCGGCAGCGCCCGCATCATCCAGACCGTGCGCGGGGTGGGCTATGTCTGCCGTGCGTAACGCCGAGGCCAAGCGCGTCACCTCCATCGCCCGCGCCATCAACTGGAGCTATATGTGGCGCCGTCTGATGAGCTACATCTGGCTCGATCTGTTGCTGGTAGTGATTGCGGCGGCGATCCTCGTCTATGGATACAACCAGACACTGCCCGACGACACGTTTACCGCAGGATGGATCCCCGGTGCCACCGTTCACGGCATGTCGCTGACGCCCGCGCGCGGCTGGGACCCGACAACGCTCACCTATACCGTCGAGCTTGCGCGCACCACCAAGACCTTCCCCCTCGCGCAGGACCTCGTCACGCTATGGCCTCTCTACCTTGTCGTTGTGGGTTGGCAGGTCATCAGCGTGCTCAACATGCTCGGCGGCGGCCGCGTGCGCCGCACCATGGCGCCGCTCAACGATCTGGCCCTGCGCGTGGACGAACTCGGTCGCATGCAGCTCTCCGGCGGCAAAATGGAAACACTGGAGCAGGCCATCGCGCGCGCAAGCGTCGACTCGCCGAGCGTCACCACCGGCGACGCCGACCTGGCGAGCATCGAGGTCGCACTCAACCGCCTACTGCGCCAGATGCAAGAGGCCAAGCTGCAGCAGATGCGCTTTGTCAACGATGCGAGCCACGAGCTGCGCACGCCCATCGCGGTGATTCAGGGCTACGTAAACATGCTCGACCGCTGGGGCAAAGACGACCCGGACGTGCTGGCAGAATCCATCGCGTCCCTCAAGGCCGAAAGCGAGCACATGCAAGAGCTCGTGGAGCAGCTGCTGTTTTTGGCGCGCGGCGATGCCGGGCGCACGGTCCTGCGGCGCGCGAATACCAACCTGGCCGCACTGGTCGGCGAGGTATGCGAGGAATCGCAGATGATCGATACCGAGCACACGTATCGGCTGGCCTTTGACGCTGCGCTTGTCAGCGACCCACGCTGCGACGCGCCCGTTGACGTGGCGCTCGTGAAGCAGGCTCTTCGCGTGATCGTGCAAAACGCCGCCAAGTATTCGGACGCGGGCACGCCCATCTCGTTTGGCGTAGCGTCGGATGCGGGCGCGGGCACGATCGACATAAGCGTTGAGGACAAGGGCATCGGCATGAACCAGGAATCCGCAGCTCACGCGTTCGAGCGGTTCTACCGTGCCGACAACGCGCGCGATGCCGGCGCGCAGGGTTCGGGCCTGGGGCTCGCCATTGCCAAGTGGATCGTCGATAGCCATGGCGGTGTCATTGGCGTGACCTCAGTCGAGGGCATCGGCAGCCGCTTTACGATTCGCCTGCCGCGCTAGGAAGCCCCTCGGCATAAATAAAGGGATAGGGCCACGCGGCCCTATCCCTTTTTGCTAGCTATGGCAGCTTGTGCGCTATTCGCGGCACAGGTGCACGGCGAAACCGGCGAACTCGCGCTTAAAGTACACGAGCTTGGTACCACCGTCGGGCAGCAGCGCGCGCGACTCCTCGTTGACCTCGAGCCCGCGCTCGGCAAACCACTTCTCAGCTGCATCGATGTCGTTAACGGCAAAGCCGATGTGGCCCTTGGTGCCACGACCGTTCTGCTTCATGATCTCGACCAGCGAATCATTAAAGTACGAAACGGGGGTCTCGATGACGGGCAGGCCCATCATCGTCGAGAACAGCTCCGCGATCTCCAGGGCGTCTGCCGGGTCGGCGGCGTTAATGCCCACATGGGCAACGCGCATGCCAAAGAGCTCGACCGGGTTGGCGTTCTGCTCACTCATACAGTCAGCGCCTACTGAGCCATAACGTCGAGGACGGCCTTCTCGGCAGCGACGCGGTTCATGCCGGTCATGAAGGGCACGCCGCTCACGTACGGGCAGGTGAGGCCCTCGGGGGCAACGGTGGTGGCGATCAGCAGGTCGGCGCCCTCGTCGCAAACGTCCTTGGCCTCGGAGATGGCGCACTGCACGATCTCGTACTTGTCGGCGTAACCGTTGGCGTCGAGCATGGTGGCGACCTTCTGGGCAACGAGCGTGGAAGTAGCAGCGCCAGCACCGCAAGCCAAAACAATCTTCTTCATAGGTAATGTCTCCCTTCATGGTTTACTTTAGGTAAGTGTACCGCAGCGAGCGATGGCACTCGGCCTCGATGAGCTTTTATGCCAGTTTGCTTGCGCGCTGCGTATAATACATCTAGTACGTGTTGTCATACCGCTCGCTTTATGAGCGACTAAGGACCCCAATATGCCCGATTCCCGCACCCTCTGGACCGCCGTCGTCATTATTTGCATCGCCGTGTCGGTATTCTTTAGCGTCAAAAAACGCACCACGTTTAAGCGCCTGCAGCAGCTTATGGCTGCGAAGCAGTGGGACGAGTTCGATCGTTTGCTCGATGGCAAACTCACCAGCATGCTGTACCCGCGCTATAACCGCGACTACCTGCGCCTGAACTCCTATCTGCTGCGCGAGGACCACAAGCGCGCCGACGAGATGTTCGATTTGCTGCTGGGGCTCAATCTGCCCAAAATGCAGCGCGTCGACCTGGTGATCAAGGGCTTTAACTACTACGTTGGCCAGGAGGACCGCAA
>USCS01000095.1 GCA_900552875.1 uncultured Collinsella sp.
CCTTATCTGTTTTGTGGTTCGCGTGCTAGCGGGCCTGCTTGACCTTGGCTGCCGCCTCGACAAACGACTTCCAGAGGTTAAAGTCGGTTTCGAGCGTCTGCCAGGTGTACTCGGGATGCCATTGCACGCCCAGGCAGAAGGGTTGGCCTTCGACTTCGATGCACTCGGGCACGCCATCGGTTGCCTTGGCGACCAAGCGCGTGCTTTTACCCAGACGATCGATGCAGCAGTGGTGTGCGGAGTTGGTCTGGATAAGCCTGTGCCCGCCAAGCGCGCGCTCCAGCAACGAGCCCGGCACGACCTCGACGGGATGCGCGGGGTCGTTGAGCACGTGGGTATGGCGCCACTGCGTGCGGCCCTCGCGCGCGCCCAGGCTCGGCACGTCCATGCACAGGGTGCCGCCAGTGGCGACATTGAGCAACTGCGTGCCGCGGCAGGTGGTAAAGAGCGGCTTTTTGGCGCGGAGCACCTCGCCGACCAGCTTAAACTCAAAGCTATCGCGGATCTCGCAGCAGAGGGTGGGGTCGTAGGGGCGCTCGTCGCCCCAGCGCTTGGGGTTGACGTCCGGGCCGCCGGGAATAGCGATGCCGTCGGCGATATCGACGTAATGACGGATAACCTCAATGTCCTCGGTGATGGACATCTGCAGCGGCAGTCCGCCGGCGGCAAGAATGGCATCGACAAAGACACTTGCGATTTCCTCGTTGGGGGAGAGCGTCTCGCTCAAAAACGGCTTTGCTTCTTCCCAACGCGGTGCGACGAGGATGAGTGGGCGGTCGGCGGGGTCGACGTCGACATACGGGGTGTAGGACGATGAGGTGCGGGTTCCGATCATGGTTGCGGCTTTCGAATCCGGGTGGACATGGCACAGGGGTGACGCGGGGCAAACGTTACTGATGAATTTGCCCGCGTGGCAATTGGGTTAGTGACCCTTGATGGAGTTGAGGAAGTCCTGGGCGCGCTTGGTTTGGGGGCGGTCGAAGAACTCGTCAGGCGTGCCGGTTTCCACGATCTGGCCGTCGGCCATAAACACGACGCGGTCGGCCACGCGGCGGGCGAAGTTCATCTCGTGCGTGATGACGATCATCGTCATGCCCTGCTGGGCCAGACGGACCATGACCTCGAGCACCTCGTTGATCATTTCGGGATCGAGGGCGCTCGTGGGCTCGTCGAAGAGCATGGCCTTGGGCTGCATGGCAAGCGAGCGAGCGATGGCTACGCGCTGCTGCTGGCCGCCTGAGAGCTGTGCGGGTACCTTATCGGCCTGTTCGGCCACGCCCACGCGGCTCAGCAGGTCCATGGCGCGCTCACGAGCCTCCTCCTTGGACACGCCCAGCACATCGACCGGCCCCAGCATGACGTTCTGCAGCACCGTCATATGTGCAAACAGGTTGAACTGTTGAAATACCATGCCCAGCTCGGCGCGCATGCGGGCAAGGTCTTTGCCTTCCTGCGGAAGCGGCTGACCTTCGATGAGGATCTCGCCCGAGTCGATGGTCTCCAAGCGGTTGATGGTGCGGCACATGGTCGACTTGCCCGAGCCCGAGGGCCCGATCACGACGACGACCTCGCCGCGGTCGACCGAGAGATTGATGTCGTTGAGGACATGTAGATCGCCATAGTGCTTATCGACGTGTCTGAGCTCGATCAGCGGCTGATTGCCGGTTGAAGAGGTGCTCTGTGCCATGGTGCTCGGCTCCTTATGATTCGAAATGGTAAAGCGTTAGCGGATGATGGTCGCACCGGTCTTGTGCGAAACGTAGACAGCGGCCTTGTTGATCGCGACGTTGATGAGGATGTAGATGACCGCGATAACCAGGTAGACCGACACGAGGGCGTCGTAGTTGGTAATGAGCACGCGGGCATTTTGCATGAGGTCGGGGTAGCTCACCACGTAGGCGACGGTGGTGTCTTTGACTACGACCACAAGCTGCGAAATCAACGACGGAATGATAAACCGAATCGCCTGGGGCAACACGATTTTAAAGGTGATTTTAGCCTTGGAGAGACCGAGCGCCTGGGCGGCCTCGACCTGGCCACGCGGCACGGCGTAGACGCCGGCTCGGAAAATCTCGGCCAACACACCGGCTGCAGCGAGCGCGACAGGGAGCGTGAGCATCCAAAACGACGGCAGCGCAATCCTGTACTGAGGCAGCACCAAAAAGAAGAAGTAGATGAACAGAAGGCTCGGTACGCCGCGGAAGAAATCGGTGAGCACGCGGCAGGCCAGCTGCAGCGGCTTAATATCGCTCGTGCGGCCGAGCATAAGGGCTAAGCCCAGCACCAGCGCGATGGCGCCAGCGGTGAGTGCGACTTTAACGGTGCCCTCAAAGCCGGCAAGCAGGAACTTCCAGGTGGTGAGGTGCGTAAAGAAATACCAGTAGTGGACCGAAAGCTGGTCGGTCACATAAAAGCGCTGCAGTACCAGGATGGCGAGCGCGGCGACGGCGACGAGTGAGATAGCGGTGCCGATGCGAATCTTGGCGCGCATCTTGGGGCCGGGAGCCTCGTAGAGCGCATCGCGCATGGTGAGCGCGGAGGTGGAGTGCTTGCTCATCGGAGGATCCTCACCTTCTTATCGATATAGTTGCCAATGTGGCTTACCACAAAGGCCGTGCCCAGGTAGCCGAGCGCCGAGATAAAGAACGCGGCGACGCCGCCGAGCGAGCGCGTGTTGATGTAGCTCACCACGCCGGTGAGCTCCTGCGGTTTAAGCGGCACCTGACTGCCGAGCGCGGTGGTGAGCATGACGGCGATAAAGAGGTTGGTCATGGGTAATACGCTCGAGCGCAGCGCCTGCGGAATCACGATTTTGGCGAGGATACGGCTGAAGCCCATGCCCAGCGAGCGGGCGGCTTCCACCTGGCCGACGCCGACGGTGTTGATGCCGCTCATAAAGTTCTCGGAGCCAAAGGCCGAGCCCAAAAGGACCGTGGCGACGATAACGCAGGTGCGGTAGGGCAGAACGACCTTGAGCGGCGGCAGTGCGTAGACGACGATGATGAGCAGCGCGATGCCGGGGATGTTACGGAAGACCTGGACATACAGGTCGCCAAAGACGCGCAGCGGCTTGAGCGGCGACACGCGCATCACGGTGGCGGCGACGGCCAGCACCATGGCGATGGCAAACGACTCAAGCGTCATGCCCCAGGTTGCTAGCAGCGCGTCGATATAGTTCTGGCCATAGAGCGACCAGAGTTCGGAGAGACTCATGCGGACCTCCCGTCGATAAGGAAAGGGGCTCCCGTGTGTACGGAAGCCCCGACAACTCAGTGAGGAAACAGTTTACCGCAATAAAGCGCATCATGCGTTTCCGTATGGTTTCGTTGCGGTCGTTACCAGGCTCGCTGCCTAGGCGCCGATCTCGGGCAGCTCGGGAACATTGGTGTCGCCCGTACGGTCGCCGATGCAGATCTGCCACAGCTCGGTCCAGGTGCCATCATCCTCGATCTGCTTAAGGAAGTCGTTGACAAAGGCGACGCCGTCGGAATCGAGCGGCAGACCGATGCCATAGGGCTCCTTGCTGCCGAAGGGCTTACCGGCAATCTTGTACTTACCGGGCTCGCGGACCAGGGCGCTCTGCTGCATGTTGTTATCGATGACGTAGGCATCGACGCGGCCCTGCTGGAGTGCCTGGCGGGCCTCCTCGTCGGTCTTGAACTCCTGCTGGCTGGCCTTGGGGGCGAACTCCTCCAGGATGGCGGGGCCGTTGGAGCCGGACTGGACGGCGACGTTCTTGTCGGCCAGGTCGTCGACGCTCTTGATGTCGTCGTTATCGGCGAGCACCAGGATAGCCTGCTGGGTGTAGTAGTAGGGACCGGCAAAGGAGACGAGCTTCTTGCGCTCGTCAGTGATGGTGTAGGTGGCAAAGACGGCGTCGACCTGGCCGTTCTGCAGGACAGACTCGCGCGTGTCCGAGGTCACCTGGGTGATCTCGACCTTGTTCTCGCCCAGAATGTAGTTGGACAGGAGCTGTGCGATACCGGCATCGAAGCCGCGGGTCTGACCGTCTTTCTCGTTGAGGAGGGAGAAGAGCGTGGAGGTCTGAACGCCACCGATCTTAAAGACGCCGGCGTCCTTGACGGCCGTGGCCCAGGCGCTGGCGGCGATGGCGTCGTCATCGGCCTTGGGACCGTTGTCGACGAGCTTGTCGAATGCCTTAGCGTCGAGCGTGGTGGAAGCCTCGGTATCATTGGAGCTCTTGGAGGAGCCGGCGGCGGAACCCTTGTCGGCCTCGGCGCTGGTGTCGGAGCAGCCGGCAAGACCAAGGCCGGCGACGGTTGCGAAGGTGGCGGCAACGAAGCCGCGGCGGTCGAGAACGACCTGCTGGGAGAGGTTCTTGCTCATGGTAGAACACCTTTCTCAATAAAATCCCTAGCGGTTGAGTAGAGTTATACCCTATCGCGCTCAAATGGGTCAACACGAAATAACTCAGAAACATACTTACCTTATGGGTTATTCTACCTACTAAAAAGGGACAGGCACCTTCGTGGTGGTTTTGGCCGATGCGGCGGCATGCCTTGTTGCTTTGTCTCCATCTGTAACATCTGCAGCCGTTTTTGCCGAGCGACTGTTACAGATCGAGATTTTCTCTTCAGGGGAATTCGAATGTCTCAATCTGTAACATCTGGACGGCCAAAAGGTCTCTATCTGTTATAGATTGAGACAAAGGTCTGGGACTAGGACGTCTTATCCAGATTTGTAACAGTTAGACGGAAATTCGGACCCTAGATGTTACAGATTGAGATAATCGCGTCGCGAAAATAAAAACCTCCGCAGGGGTGCTTTCCTTGCGGAGGTTTTCTTACTCGTTGAGTAGTCTTACGGCTTCGGCGGCCATGTTCTCGACCGTCATGCCGTTCTGAGCGAGCAGCTCGTTGGGGTCGTAGCGGTCGGGGAAGCCCTTGGCGATGCCGAAGGTGCGCGTGCGCAACGGCGTGCATGCCAGATAGCATGCCACGCGCTCGCCCCAGCCGCCGTCCAAGATGCCGTCCTCGAGGGTGACGACGACGCGATGCTCGGCGGCAAGACTGTCGAGGAACTCGCGGTCGAGCTCGGTTGCAAAGCGCGGGTTGACGAGCGTGGCCTCGATGCCGTACTCGGCAGTCAGACGGTTTGCCACGCGCTCACCCAGCTCAAAGAAATCGCCAAGCGCGAGCACGGCAACGTCGCGGCCCTGACGCACCACGTTGTAGCGAACGGCGCTGTAGTCGGTGTCTTCGGCGGGCGCAAGGTCGGGGCGGCTTACCAGGCCGATGCCCGGTACGCGGATTGCCACGGGATGCTCGCGGTGGTCGAGCGACCAGCTCAGCATGGACAGATATTCCTCCATGCAGGCCGGCGCCAAGTAGTGCATGTTGGGAAGACCGCCCAACATGGAAATATCAAAGAACGAGAGGTGCGTCTCGGACGTGGTGCCAAAGATTGACGCACCAAACACCAAAATGGTTGCCGGGGCGTCGTTGAGGCACAGGTCGTGCCAGAGTTCGTCGTAGGCGCGCTGCAAAAACGTGCCGTACACACCAAAGACTGGCTTGGCGCCCGAGCGCGCAAGCGCGGTGGCAAAGGTCACGGCGTGCTCCTCGGCAATGCCCACATCGACGAACTGTTTGCCGGCGGCAGCGCGAAGCTCGGGTGTAAAGCCCATAATGTAGGGCGTGGCGGCCGTGATGCCCACGACCTGCGGATCGCGCTCGATGGCGGCGCTGAGCGCCTCGCCCGTAATGTCGGCATAGGTGCGCGGTGCAGGCTCGCTCGGATGGCCCGGGCAGAGCTTGCGCCCAGTCGCCATGTCAAACGGACCCACGTGGTGCCAGCGCTCGGGGTCGCTCTGGGCCGGCTCAAAGCCCTTGCCCTTGGCGGTGGAGACGTGCAGCACGATGGGATGATCGATATTGCGCAGTTCCTGCAGCGCATCGACGAGGGCCAACACATCGTTACCGGCGTCCAGATAGCGGTAGTCGAGCCCCATCGCGCGGAAAACGTTGCGCTCGCAGGTGCCGTTGCTGGCGCGCAGCTCGGCCAGATTGCGATAGAGGCCGCCATGGTTCTCGGCAATGGACTGGTCGTTGTCATTGACGATGATGATCAGGTTGCTATCGAGTTCGGCGGCATTGTTAAAGCCTTCAAACGCCAGTCCGCCCGAAAGCGAGCCGTCGCCAATGATGGTGATGACGTTGTACGTATCGCCCGCCAGGTCGCGCGCGTGGGCAAGGCCGCAGCCCAGGCTCACCGACGTGGAGGTATGGCCCATGGCGAACAGGTCGTGCTCGGACTCGTCGGGATTGGCAAAGCCAGAAGCCTCACCATAACGCTCCGGATCGATATAAGTGTACG
>USCS01000096.1 GCA_900552875.1 uncultured Collinsella sp.
GGGGCTCCTGTCGTTTCCGTGCCCCTGGATTGGGTCATAGTGTCTGTGGCGCGTGACGCCGAGTGCCTCGAGTGCGCGACTGTTCAGCCACAGCGTATGCCCGTCGCCCGAATACATAACGCAGGGACGATCGGGGAATGCCGCATCGAGCGACGCCTTGGTAGGATGCTCGGGCGGGTCCCAACGGTAGTCGCGCCAGCCCTGCGTCACAACCCAAGCGTCGTCGGGCAGGTCCTGGGAAAACTCGAGCGCGTGTTGCACCAGCGCCGCCTCGGACGTGCCCATATCCATGAGCATGTACGGCGAGGAACCGACCGAGGTATGGAAGAAGTGCAGATGAGCGTCATGGAAACCGGGGCAGACAAACTGCTCGCCGTAGTCGATAACCGACGTGGCGGTGGGAGCGGCGGCGATCACGTCATCGGGCGCACCGACTGCGACGATACGGTCGCCTGCGATGGCAATCGCCAGCTCGCGGGCGGTATCGATGCCGTCTTGCGCGGTAAAGACGTTCTTGGAGCGGATAATCCGATCGATATGTTGCATGGGCATCCCCATCTCTGGCAGGAAATTCAACACCCCCGAGTGTACTCCCCCGCCCTTGTAACAAAGCCCCAAGCGGCAAACGGCAACTTTACCAGCCCTAGCGGCAGGTGGCATACTGGAGAGAGCCTGTACGATTTTGCGATCAACCCAGCAAGGAGCAAATCGACCATGACGAAGACCAAGGCACAGCAGATTATGGCGGCAACCGAGGTTCGCGCGGCAGACGACGTCACCGCAGCCATCCAAGATATCGCCGCCGAGTTTGAGCCCTACATCATCAAGCAGCGTCGGCACTTCCATAAGCATCCGGAGCTGAGCCTCGCCGAAGAGCGCACAACCTCTGACATCGCCAACCAGCTCGACGCCATGAATATCCCCTACGAGCGCCCCCTTAAGACGGGTCTGGTGGCGACCCTTCGCGGCACCGCGTCCGACGCCTATCGTGAGGACGGCACGCCGCGCCGCCGCATCCTGCTGCGTGCGGATATCGACGCCCTGCCCGTCACCGAGCAGACCGGCGAGGATTTCGCCAGCGTCAACGAGGGCTGCATGCACGCCTGCGGCCACGACTGCCATATCGCCATGATGCTCGGCACGCTGCAGATCCTGCGCCATATGACCGACGACATCCACGGCGAGGTCCGCATCGTCTTCCAGCCCAGCGAGGAAAACGGCCAGGGCGCGAAACTCATGATCGGCACGGGCGTGCTCGACGGCGTCGATGGTGCCTACGCCGCGCACATCTGGAGCGAGGTCGACGCCGGCACCGTAAGCTGCGAGCCCGGCCCGCGCATGGCCAATACCGACTGGTTCCGCATCGATGTTCGCGGCACCTCGTGCCACGGCGCCATGCCCCAGCGCGGCCACGACGCCGTCATGGTGGCCGCCGAGATCGTCAATGCCCTGCAGACCATCGTTTCGCGCGAGATCAGCCCCTACGAGCCGGCCGTCATCACCGTCGGCGAGCTGCATGGCGGCACCGCGCGCAACGTTATCGCCGGCACGGCCTACCTCGCCGGCACGGTGCGCACCTACGGCGATTCGACCCACGAGGAAATGCCGGAGCTTATGCGCCGCATCGTTGAGCATACTGCGGCCGCCTTGGGCGCCGAGGCAGAGCTCACCGACTATACCATCGCCAACTACAAGGTCGAAAACGACGCAGCTTCGAGCGAGCGCTGCCGTCAGGCCGTAATCAAGTGCCTGGGCCCCACCGGTCAAGGCCATTACCGTGGCACGCTTTCGGGCGAGGATTTTTCGGAGTACCTGCGCCGCGTACCGGGCGTGCTCGCCTTTGTAGGTACGCGCAACCCCAAGATTGGCGCCACGTACGCCCAACATTCCTGCTTCTACAAGATCGACGAGACTGTGCTGGCAAAGGGCTCCATGGTGGCCGCCCAGTATGCCATCGACTTTTTGGCCGAGCCCACCCAAGAGGAGCTCGACGGCCCCGCGATCACCGCGGTCGCCGAAACCAACCCCGATTTGGCCGCCAAGTTGCGCTCTGCCAAGGCCACGTCCGCCGAGGCTCGCGATGCTATCCATGATGCCCGCACGGCACGCCATGCCGCCATCAAGGGCATCCATGATGCACGTGCCGCCGCTCGCCGCGAGGAGAAGCACGACGAGTAGTCGATCCACGACCATCTCGCAGTCATAGCCGCATCGCGATATCAAAGCGGGGGCGGACGCTTCGGCACGTCCGCCCCCGCTTATTTGTCAAGCGCTATTTCTACCGTTTCTACCCCGTCCCCAAATGGCAGGTGGCAGGGTTACTCGTCCTGCGGGTCCTCGTCGGAGCTTGGCGCAGGCTCGGGCTCAGGCGCAGGCTCGGGCTCAGGCGCAGGCTCGGGCTCAGGCGCAGGCTCGGGCTCCGGTTCCGGCATGGGCGCGGGCTCGGGCTCAGGCGCGGGCTCGGACTCGGGCGCCGCAGCGGAATCGGATACGGGCGCTGCGTCGGCGCTAAAACCAGCCGGAGCAGACTTCTTCTCAAACGGCAGCACAAAAGTCAGAACGTCGTCCTTATCCTCATCGGCCCATTCGCTTGCATAGCGTGCAACCCAATAGCCAACGGCACGGTGCTTGAGCATCTTGCCAAAGACCGTGAGGAATACCGTGACAAACGCCGTCAGCACCAAGAACAATACGAGCGTGATGCCACCGCCGGTAACAAGCGCCTCAATAGCCGTAGGACGGTAGTAGTAGCTATACATACCGACAGAGGCAATGGTGCCAAAGACGAACGTCAGAATCCAGGTGACAACGTTGGAAACCAGGCCCGTCAAAAACTCGGGAAGGAACGAAGCGCAGAACAGTTTGGTCTTGTTGTGCTTAAACGCCGCCCAGACCTTGTCGAGCGAAAACGCGCTCTCCACACGACCGGTCACCGCAAAGTGCATCACGGCGATATCGGCAAACATCTTAAAGAAGACCCCCAGGACCGCCGTGGCAATCATAGCCAGGACAAGCAGGCCAAGCGAGCCAAACAGCGCAGCCTCGAGCGCATAAGAGCCGTAATACGAATACGAGCCCGCGGCGCCAATTACCACGCTCTCCACCAGCGAAAGCACTACGCCGATAACGGGAATGGCAGCGATAACCTCGAGCACGACCGAAATAACGCTCGAAAAGACTCCGAGACCAAACGACGTGGAACGCATGAGTGGACGGTCCATGCCGTCATCGACCTTGAGCGAAAGATCACGGCCCCACTCAATACCAAAGCCGGAACCGCACACGCTCGCAATGCAAGCTGCCAAAAAGCCAATGGCAGCTGCAATACCGCCGATAACGGGAATAAACAGCACGAGTACCGACACAACGCAAATCAGCGCCGGCAAAAACGCGATTTGGCATACACGCTGAAGCACGCCCGGGGTCTTGGTCATATCTTGGAACGCCTGAGCCACACAGCCCTTTGGCGCATTCGCCACGGGCGGTTGAGGGGCAAACTGCTGAGGCTGAGGCTGTCCCTGGGGAGCGGGGCCAGAGGCACCGGCATTAGGAGCACCACACACGCCGCAGAACTTGTCGTTATCGCCCATGGGGGCGCCACACTGCGAGCAGAACATAGAATCATCCCTTCGTATCTTGAACAAATCACTTGGATCGCAAACGATGTCTTTAGCATCATTATTGCCCAATGTGGGGTCAAATACTCAAAGATGACCGATTTGCCAGATACACGGCGCCAGCAGGCGGTTCGTTGAATACGTCTGTGCTAGTTCGTTCCGCGGAAGCCCTTGCCGACGATCTCGGAGCTGTCGACGATCGTGATAAAGGCACCTGGATCGACTTCGCGCGCATAGCGGCGCAGTTGCACGGCCTCGCGACGGCTCAGCACGCTCGTGATCACCGTCACGCACTTGCCCGAGAAGGCACCGTAGCCGCGGCTGATGGTCGCCGTGCGGTTGAGATGCTTGACGATAAACTCCTCGACCTTAAGGGGCTCGGAACAAATGACCGTGCAGACTTTACGAAGGTGGATGCTCTCGATGGCTTTGTCGACCACAAGCGTCTTGGCAAACAGGCCGAGCACGCAGTACAGACCGACGCGCGGACCGTACAAGAAGGCCGCGATGGTCACGATGCCGATATCGACCAGCAGCAGCGCACGACCGATCTCAAGCGTGGTGCGGCGTTTGAGGATCATAGCGAGAATGTCCGTGCCGCCCGTCGAGGCGCCAATATCAAAGACGATAGCGCTGCCGAGCGCCGGCAGAATCACGGCAAAGCACAGGTCAAGCCACATATCGCCCGTCATCGAGACATCGGTCGGAATAAAGAGCTCAAACAGCGAGACGTAGGCCGAAAGCGCAAACGAGGCAAAGACACTCCAAAGGATTGCCTTGCGCTCCAAAAAGATAAAACCCAGGATGACCAGGACCGCATTGATAATCCACATAAAGACGCCGACGGGCAGAGTCGGGAACAGCGTGGAAAGAATGACCGACACGCCCGAGGTGCCGCCGAAGGCAAAGTGATTGGGGGTTTTAAAGGCCACGATGGCGAACGCCGTGAGGATCAGGCCCAGATTGAGCTCGGCAAAAAAGCGCGGAAAGCCTGGCTCCTGGCTACGCTTGCGGCCGGCGCGCTCGCCACGTTCGATATCCTCTCGACCGACAACGCGCTCCATCGGCACCACGGGAGGACGATGCACCTCCTCGGCAGCACGCGATGCCGCCTCTGCCGCAGCGGCCTCAATCGCCCATGCCTTGCTTTCGGTCTCGTGTTCATCGGCCATTACGGCAACCCCTCGTTAACAATTTGGAAACAATGCGCCCATTAGGGTAACGCGGAACGCGACGATTGCAACCCTTAGTTAGACGAGCGGTATGCCTGCATCGGGGGCATACAAATAACGGCCGGCCGCACATACATCCGTGCGACCGGCCGTTTGACGTTTTCGCAGATAAAACCTGCCAAAACAAACATCCCTTTTTGGAAGGTTATTCGTGCTGGCTGGTGCGGTGCTCGTACTCCTCGGGGGTGATGACGTCCTCGATGCGCAGGTTGACGCCCGCCACCTCAAGGCCGGTCATCGCGGCCAGACGCTCGGTGACACGTGCCTTAACATCGTCGAAGATCGCGGGCGCATAGGCGCCGTACTCGATGATGACGGAGATGTTGACGACCACGCGATTGTCATCGGTGACCTCGACCGTCACGCCCTTGGTCAGATTCTCGGCACCAAACTGCTCCTGCACAAAGTGCATGAGGTTACCCTTCATGCCCAGAACGTGCGGAACCTCGCGGGTGGCCATGGCAACGATCTTCTCGATCACGCCGTTGGAATAGGTCAGCGAGTCCTCGGACTCGTCCGTTTCCTCGTCGTCCTCGTCCGCATCGGACTCTGCCTCTGTCTCGGCGAGGGACTGACCTTCGAGTTCTACATCCTCAGCTTCGGCGACGACCGCCTCGTTCTCCTCGAGCTCGGTATCGGCCACATCGACCTTCGTATTAAAAGCCATGGTTCCTCCTTATGCCTGCCGCGGATGCGACAGTCGAATACATATTAGCGGCCACTAAACAGACGGCCGAAGAAGTTGACGATCCCGTTCTCGCCGTCGCGAATCTGGCCGATCACAGCGCCGATCAGCACGAAGAATGCAATGACGAGCGTGTCCCACAGGCCCAACGTGAGCACCAACACGGCGAGGATAAAGCCAGCGACGGCACCGAGCGTGGTGTTGGGATGACGCACAGCATAGCTCCAGATGGCAGCGCCCGTACCCTTGATGAGACCCATAGCCTCGTTAAAATCCGCGGCTGCCGCATCTTGCAACTCGGTTGCCTCTGCTTTGGAATCAACAGGTTCGCTCGCCGGCGTGGCGCTCTGGTCAATCGTCAGGCGCGGCGTACGAGCGGTCTTATCTTGATTGGTATCACTCACCGGAAACCTCCACGGTCTGGACGGTAGTCTTGGACGGCAAAAAACGGACGCGCGTGGTCGTACCCGGCGTGCCGAGCATGGTGTCGCAAGCTTCCTCGATGCGCTGCTGCATCGCGGTAGCCAGAGATGCCACGTCCTTATCGTCAAGCGCGATAGCCTCGACCTTAAATCGGACGTGCGAATCGTCGGGGCCTTGGACGCGGGCCTCGACATGCTCGACCATCACGCGGTCGTCGCGCTCGGCAGCAGCCCTGGCACACGAAGAAAGCGCCGCAAGGGTGACCTCGATATTGCGCTCCCCCGCCGG
>USCS01000097.1 GCA_900552875.1 uncultured Collinsella sp.
GGCCTGGCACATCATCACGTAGGTCTTAGTACCGCGGCCGGCGCCAATCTCCAGACAACGCCCGGGGCGCGTCGCGGCGGTCGCAATAAGCTGAGCATTCAGGTCCGAAGCCACTGCCGCCGCGCGCTCAAACACGCCCGATGCAACGGTAACCTGAGCATCGACCGGAGCATGGCAGCCGGGGAAAACTGGAGCCACGAGCTGCGAGATATACGGATCGGGCTTGGCCGCAAAAGCATTCTCGTGCAGGGCGAGCGGCGCGGGCGCCAGATTGCCGGCAAAGTTGAGCGCACCCTCGGGCGTGTCGAACGACGCCATAATGCGGGCGCAGAGCCAGCGCGGCAGACCCATCAAACGCGACAGGCGCACCAGGCGGCGCTCGGACTCATCCACATCGGATGCCGTGGCAAAGTCCTCAACGTTATCCGAAACCTTATGCAGCACGGCATTGGCCAAGCCGGCAGCGGACTTAGCACCGCTGCGCACCAGCTCAACGCCTTGACTTACAGCAACGCGACCCGGCGTATGCAGGTAGAGCATCTCGAAGGCCGAGATACGAAGCGCCATGCGTACGCGCGGCGCAACCTTTTTAGGCTTATCCAGAAACTGATCGAGCAACTCATCCAAAATGCCCTGCGTGGCGGCAACGCCCAACGCCAAACGAGCGGCAAAAGCAGAATCGCGCTGGTCAATAGCCTTGGCGGAAGCGCGGGAGGAGAGCACATCGCGCGCGTACATGCCGCGGCGATCGGCCTCCATCAACACATCGAGTGCAAGCTTGCGCGCGGGAGACAGCTTGCTCATGACAAAACACCCCAGATAAGATCGGCGCCTTGCAGCCCAGCAGCCCAAGCAGAAGCGGCCATGGCACGCTTGCCATCGGGCTTAACCTCGAGCAGTTCAACCGCACCATCGGAAAGACCAAGGAAAACACGCTTATTCTTAACGTCAACGCCGCCCTCGCCAAGCGAAACATCGGCCAGCGCAGCATCGAGCGCACGCACGGTCTTGCCGGCAATCACGCAACGAGCAGGCGCGGTATCAGACGAGGCAAGCACATGACGAACGCAATCGAGCGCCGCCATCTGCGGATCCAGACGCATCTCCTGCTTAGAAATCTTGGCAGCATGGGTCACAAGCGACTCATCCTGCTCAGTCCAGACAGCCGAGCCATCGGCAAGCAAGGGAAGCGTATCGGCCAGCAACTTACCGCCCAGCTCACCAAGCTCCATGGTCAGCGCCTCAGCATGTTTACCGGCAACCGACGTGGAAGCCTGAGCACAATAAGCACCAGTATCCACGCCATGCCCAATGCGCATAATGGAAACGCCAGCAACCTCATCACCAGCAAGAATGGCACGCTGAATAGGAGCAGCCCCACGCCAACGAGGCAGCAGCGAAGCATGAACATTCACAATACCAAGCGGCGCCATATGCAGCACCTCATCGGGCAAAATGCAACCATAGGCAGCCACACAGAAAATATCAGCATCAGCAGCCTGAAGCGCCTCAACAACCTCCGGCGTCATACAATTAGCCTCAATGACCGGCAACCCCAGCTCAAGCGCCTTAGCCTTAACAGGAGAAGGCTCAAGCTTCTTACCACGCCCACGAACAGCATCGGGACGTGTAATAACCAGCGAAATCTCGTTGCCAGCTTCGACAAGCGAAGTCAGCGAGGGCACAGCAAAATCGGGCGTACCCATAAACACAATACGCATAAAATCGTCTCCTCTCAACAAAAGCCGAGACGGCTACAAAGAACAGCGGAAAGCCAAGTCACCAGTCCATCCGCAATAACATTTCAACAAGAACAAATATACCCAAAACCAAAGAAAGAGCCGCAATAGAAGCAGCTCCCTCTCAATATAGACTATCAGCGAAGACGCCCCTCCCTGGCCCAACGGCACCCGGGCGAACCGAGCCAGAACAACGCAGTCCCCGGTGCTGAGCGCCCACATATCGTCCCGCGCGCAGTTTCGCAGCAAAGCGAGAATGTTTGAGCACGGGATGATATATAGGGGCCTCCCAGGGGCGGGCGGGCATTACAATGCCCATTTTCAACGAAGAAATGGGCTAAGCCACACCAGAAGAACCGAAGCCGCCGGCTCCTCGGTCGGTTTCGTCTAGTTCTTCTACTTCTACGAGGTTGACCGTAGGGACTTCTTGGATGACGAGTTGGGCGATGCGGTCGCCTTTGTTGATTTGGATGTTGTTGGAGGGATCCAGGTTGATGATGATAACCTTGAGTTCTCCTCGGTAGTGGGCGTCGATGAGGCCCGGCGTGTTGACTATAGACAGGCCCTGCTTGATGGCCAAGCCGCTTCGGGGCTGCACGAAGCCGGCGTAGCCATCGGGCAAGGCGATGGCCAGCCCAGTAGACACCAGACGACGTTCGAAGGGCTTCAGGACGCAGTCCTCGTTGGAGCGCAAATCCAAGCCGGCATCGGTGGGATGGGCGTATTTGGGAAGCTCGACGGTGGGGTCGAGACGCTTTATGTTGACGGTAATGTTGGACATGGAATCACCTTAGCTTGTCGAGCTCTTGCAGAAACTCATCGACGTCTTTGAAATCGCGGTAGACCGAGGCAAAGCGGATGTACGCCACCTTGTCGATCTTGGCCAAACGCTTGAGCACCATGTCACCCAACTCATGGGACGTGACGGCCGTCAGTGTGCGAGAGCGCAGCTCGACCTCGATGTCGTCGATAATCTCATTGAGCTTCTTAGTGTCGATATCGCGCTTGATGGTGGCGCGCATCAAGCCGACGAGCAGCTTATTGCGATCGAACCGCTGCTTAGTTCCGTCTGACTTAATGACCTCGATTGGGTCTTCGCATCGCTCAAACGTTGTAAAGCGATAGTTACACGAGCAACATTCGCGACGGCGCTTAATGGTGTTATTTGACTCCTGCATACGGGAATCAACGACGCGGGTATGTGCCTTGCCACATTTGGGACAGCGCATGGTACCTCCTCTTAAACGATAACAAGGGTACCATGCGCAGCGCGATAATGATTACGAACGAGCAGGAACCTTAAGATGCGCACCGGCGGCGAGCGAACCATGCTCCAGATGATTGACGTTACGGATCATGTCGGAAGTCTCTTGCGTGGAAAGGCCTTCGATAGGATATTCCTCGGCAAGCGACCAAAGAGAATCACCAGGCTGAACGCGAATAGTCTCGTAGGTAACGTTGGAAACGGACTCGGCATACGCGGCGTGACGAGCGCTAAAGACCGACGTAGCGAGGACAACGAAGAGCGTAAGCGCAACGGCAACGGCGACAATCGTCGGAACCTTCAGGGCAACGCGGGCCGGCGCAACTACAGCCTGCTGATTGCGAGCAGGCTTTACGGTCAAAGGCTGAAAGCCGGAGCGGCCACCCTGAACAACCGTAAAAGTGGGTTCTGCAGGCGTCTCGAGTTTAAGGGCAAGGTTTCCCTGGACCATATTCGTTGCGTTCATCATGTTCTCCTCTCGCGTGTTTTGCTGAGAACAGTTTTATCAAGCCGCGCGGACAAAAATGTCTAGCGCGAGAACGAATGTTCGGTTATTATTAACTTCGAACAGTTGTTCCTGTCAAGCAAAATCCGAACATTTGTTTGACATGGGTAGAGAGGATGCCCTGATGGCTCGCAAAATTACCAAGCGTCAGCAGCAAATTTACGACTTCATCAAGGAATATCAGCAGGAGAAAGGTTATCCGCCCAGCGTGCGCGAGATGGCTTCTGCCGTGGGCCTTTCCTCCCCCAGCACCGTGCACGCCCATCTATCTGCCCTGGAGGCGCGCGGGCTACTCAAGCGCGATGCCACCAAACCGCGCGCCCTGGAACTCTTTAACGAGGACGGTTCCTCTGTCTCAATTTCTAAATCTGACGAACCCACCGCACCTCGCGGAACGGTCTCGCTACCGCTCGTTGGTCGCGTCGCGGCTGGGATTCCCATTCTGGCCGAGCAGAATATAGAAGACACTTTTACTATCCCGACTGAAATCGCCACTGATCAGGGTTCCTTTATCCTTGAGGTGCATGGGAGCTCAATGATCAATGTCGGCATCTTCAATGGCGATTACATCATCGTCCGTGAACAAAAGAGTGCCATGAACGGCGAAATTGTCGTGGCCATGATTGATGGTTCAGCGACCGTCAAGACATTCTACAAGGAGCAGGGACGCGTACGCCTGCAGCCAGAGAATGACACCATGGAGCCTATCTATGCAACGAATCCCGTTATCTTGGGCAAAGTCGTCGGCTTGATGCGCCGGTTCTCGTAATGCAAAAACGCATCACCATCTTTGATACCGTCCGCGGGTTTACGATGATTTCAATGGCAGGTTTTCACGCTTGCTACGATCTCGCCTACCTGTACGACTGGGATATGCCCTGGTTTACCCAGACCGTCTTTCAAGACATCTGGCGCGCCAGCATCAGCTGGATATTTTTATTTATCGCGGGTTGGATGTGCACCCTTTCGCGCAACAATATCAAACGTGCCGCCAAATACGCCTTAGCAGCACTCGTCGTCTGGTTGGCAACAACACTTGTCTCAGTTGACGATTCTGTTAATTTTGGCATCATCTACTGCATGGCCGCATGTACCGGCATTGTGGCGTTGACCGATCCCGTCCTTAAGAAGATGTCG
Organism: uncultured Collinsella sp.; assembly: GCA_900552875.1. Lineage (GTDB taxonomy): Bacteria > Actinomycetota > Coriobacteriia > Coriobacteriales > Coriobacteriaceae > Collinsella. The sequence goes on from USCS01000097.1 coordinate 4,646, forward strand.
GCGAGATGGGGCATGCCCCTATGCCTTTTGTTGTTCGCCCTCACCTGGAGCATCCCCAAAACGATCTACCCTGTCCCCTACCTGGCGTGGCTGGGATTTCCGAGCCCTGGGTTTGTCTCAGGTGATTTCTACCCCATCATCCCGTTTTTCTTTATGTATCTTGTAGGATACTTCGCCGCACATATAGCGCAGGGAATCGATAAGACCGCCCCTAACTGGGCCTATGCCAATCCCGTCCCGGCGCTCGCCAGCCTTGGACGCCATGCACTCCCCTTTTATCTGCTGCATCAGCCCATCATTCTGGGCATTTTAGAGCTCGTCTACTCGGTGCGATAACGCTCGAGCCGCGGCGTGATACGGGCCGGCAGCTTCGCCACAATACGAACGCCGTCCTCAAGATATTCCTCGTGCAAAAGGGTTCCCTGCTCATGCACCAGCGTGATGAGGGCGCCCTCGCGATACGGGATATCAGCAGAGAGCAACACATCGGTAGCAGCCGCCTCACGAGCAATACGGTCGACGAGATCGTCGAGTCCCTCGCCCGTCTGGGCCGAGAACAGAACGGCCTCGGGATAGCGACGACGGAAACTCAATCGATCAACGCTATCGAGAAGATCGATTTTATTGAACACCGTAAGCGTCAAACGCTCGCCGGCACCGATCTCGTCAAGAACGCGATCGACTGCCTCGAGCTGGCGCTCATAGTCCTCGTCAGAGGCATCCACAACTTTAAGGATCAGATCGGCACCAAGAACCTCAGAAAGCGTGGACTTAAAGGCATCAACGAGACCATGCGGTAGCTTTTGAATAAAGCCAACGGTATCGGTAATCGTCATGCCACGACCGCCGGGCAGGCGATACGAACGCGTCGTCGGGTCGAGCGTAGCAAACAGCTTGTCCTGCGAAAGTACCGTAGAGCCGGTCAGACGATTGAGCAACGTCGATTTACCGGCATTGGTATAACCGGCTAACGCTACGCGAAACGCCGGTGACTCAATGCGACTCTTGGACTGGACATCGCGACGCTGTTCAACCTGCTTGAGCTCACGACGAAGCGCAGCAATCTTATTACGAATGAGGCGACGGTCGACCTCGAGCTGACTTTCACCCTGACCAAAGCGTGAGCCGATGCCGCCGCGCGTCTGCTCCTTGGCGAGGTGGCTCCACATGCCACGCAGACGAGGCAGCAGATACTGTAACTGTGCCAACTGTACCTGCAGACGTCCCTCACGCGTCTGAGCATGCAGCCCAAAGATATCCAAAATCAACGCCGTGCGGTCAATAATCTTGACCGGTTCACCCACGGCTTTCTCCAAATAGGATTGCTGCGAGGGCGTCAGGTCGTCGTCAAAAATAACGACATCGGCATCCATGCGATGCACCAGGCCGCACAGCTCTTCAACCTTACCGGAACCGATAAACGATTTAGGATACGGCTTTACCAAACGCTGAGACAAGCGCGCCACGCACCGGGCACCAGCCGTATGGGCAAGGCACTCCAGCTCGTCAAGCGAGCGATCGAGCGGCCATGCATTGTCGCGCCATTCAATACCAACTAATATGGCACGCTCGGGCTCGGG
>USCS01000098.1 GCA_900552875.1 uncultured Collinsella sp.
AGACCGGCATACCCGTGCACTACGATGACCCGGCCGAGATCGGTCCCGACCGCATCGCCGACGCCGTGGCGGCCCGCGCCGTCTACGGCTCGCCGTGCATCGTGATCGACCTGGGCACGACGACCAATATCGAGGTCATCGACGCGCACGGTACCTTTGTCGGCGGCGTTATCGCGCCAGGCCTGGCCCTCGGCGCCCGTTCGCTTTCGGCGGCAGCAGCGCGCCTGCCTCAGGTTGAGCCCTCGGCGCCGACACACGTCATCGGCAGCAACACGCGTGAGGCCATGCGCTCGGGCGTGGTTCTGGGCGAGGTGGCCCGCATCGACGGCATGCTCGACATGGTGCTTGCCGAGATGCGCGCGACCAAGGCCGCGGGGGAGGGCGATGTGCCCATCGTCATTACCGGCGACGATGCCAAGGCGCTTGCGGCGCTGGTCGGCCATAGCCTGACGGTCGACGACGCGCTGACGCTGCGGGGCCTCGCCGAGCTCTACCACATCAACCAAAAGCCCCGCCGCGCGTAGCGATGGGGCGGTGGGATAAGCGCCCCTACCTTTCACCTGCTACAATGGGTCAAACTATTGCGATTTCGGAGGTGTCTGGCATGTCGGACGATCTTCATCAAACTGCGTCGGGCAAGCGCCGCGACGTTATTAGCTGGGATGAGTTCTTTATGAGCGTGGCCATCGCCGCGCAGCGCCGCAGCAAGGACCCCAACACGCAGGTGGGCGCGTGCATCGCCAGCACCAACCACCGCATCCTTTCGGTGGGCTACAACGGTACGCCCTCGGCGCTCAACGACGACTTTTTCCCGTGGGGCACGAGCGATGACCCGCTGCAGGACAAGCATAACTACGTAGTCCATGCCGAGGCCAACGCCGTGCTCAACTATCGCGGCTCGCTCAAAGACCTTGAGGGTTCCACGGTCTACGTCACGCTGTTCCCGTGCCACGACTGCGCCAAGATCCTGGCACAGGTGGGTGTGGGCGAGGTCGTCTACCTGGACAATAAGTATGCCGACACCGATGACGGCCGTATCAGCCGCCGCATTCTCGACTCCTGCGGCATCAGCTACCGCCAGGTCATCGTCGATGTCCAGATTGGTACCGGGGGACAGGCTCAGCAGTAGCGCGTGCCAACGCCAGCTGGCGGCAAAACAGCCAAAAGAGCCCCGTCCCAAATTGACTACTCGTGAAAGTCGCGTCTGCGCGCATGGACGGCTCGTGAGCGGGTACATGGCTGTAGTAACATAGCTTCTGTCCGCGGGCGTGCCCGCGTTGTTGTGAGAAAGGAGCCCCTGTGGCTGTTAACGAAGAGCTGCTTAAGAAGGTTCTTGAAGAGATCCGCCCCAACCTGCAGGCCGACGGTGGCGATATGGAGTATGTGGGCGTCGACGACGAGGGCGTCGTCAAGCTGGAGCTGCAGGGCGCCTGTGCCGGCTGCCCCATGAGCTCGCTAACCCTTTCCATGGGCATCGAGCGCATCCTGAAGGAGCACGTGCCCGGCGTTACCCGCGTTGAGCAGGTCAATGCTTCCGGCGAGGCCGAGGACCTGTACGACGAGTACGCACCGTTCTAAGATGCGAAAGCTGCGGACGGTACGCTCCGCATAGACGTTACGCCCAAATATGCGGCTGCGAGCGTAAGGCCCGCGGCCGCATTTGTATGTAGGGAGCAGGGGATCGATATGCTCAACGACCTCTACCATATGCTTGATCCCGTCGCGATCTCGGCGGGCCCCATCACCATCTACTGGTACGGTCTGGCCTACGTGGTCGGCGCTCTGCTCACGGCGGTCGTTATGTACCGCACGCAACGTCGTTGGGGCTTCGACATTACGATTGATGACCTGACGAGTGTCGTGGTCGGCGCGGTCTTTGGCCTCATCATCGGCGCGCGCCTGTTTTACGTTGTCTTTTATGGTGATGGCTACTATTGGACCCACCCGCTCGAGATCTTTGCCACCAACGAGGGAGGTATGAGCTTCCATGGCGGCCTGGTGGGCGGCATCTTGGGCGGCATCATCGTGTGCCGCATGTATAAGCTCGACGCCTGGACCATTGCCGACCTTGCCGTGATCGGCGCGCCGCTGGCCTTGTGCCTGGGCCGTTGTGCCAACTTTGTCAACGGTGAGCTGTGGGGCAAGCCGACCGATTTGCCCTGGGGCGTGGTCTTCGGTGGTACCGCGGGCGATATGCCGCGTCACCCCTCCCAGCTCTACGAGGCATTTCTTGAGGGCATCGTGCTCTTTTGCATTCTGCAGGTGCTCAGCCGCAAAAAGCCGCTGCTGCCCCAGGGCACGTTTATGGGCGTCTTTGTGATGGGCTACGGCATCGTTCGCTTTTTGATTGAGTTTGTGCGCGTGCCCGATGCGCAGCTGGGCTATCTGCTGGGTGGCGTCATCACCATGGGTCAGCTGCTGAGTTTGCCGCTTGTGATCGCGGGCCTGGCGCTCATCATCTTTGCTCGTCGCCGCAACCAGCCCCAGCGCATCTACCTCGACGCCTAGCCATCACGAACCACCACAAAGGGGACAGGCACCTTTGTGGTGGTTCGCTGGGCAACGATGACAGAACTGTAACGTTTCACCAGATAAAACCTGCCAAAATAAACCTGTCCTTTTTTGGCAGGTTTCTAGAAAGGCTCTTTGGACTGTGAAGGATTCCGATCTCTCCACAACGGCTGCGCGCGACGCTGCCCGCATCGTCTGGTTTAAGCGCTACCCCGCCAAGCAGACGCTCATCGCATTTTTGCTCGCGCTGTTGGCGACCACGGCGTTTTCCATCGATCCCGCCCCGGTGTCGAGCAACGCAGTCTTGGCGATTGACCCCAAAGCCTCGGGCATGCTGTACGTGTGCTACGAGGTGCTCCTCTCGTTTGCCGGCCATACCGACGCGGTCATGCTGCTTGCACTTGCCTGCCTGCTCACCTTGCCGTTTCGCTACGTGTTCTTTGGCCGTGGCGACACCTGGCGTCCATCGATCATTCTGCCGTCGCTGTTCTTCGCCATCTGCATGGTGTTCGGCCGCAGCTACGATCTCACCGACTCGGCCGAGATTGTCCTTGGCGACAAAGCCCGCATCATCTGCGCCTGGATTGGCGGCGCGGGCTGGATGCTCTTGGCGGTCGTTGCCTTCTACCTTGCCTTTGAGTGTCTAGATTGGCTGAGCTCTCGGCGCATTCCGTTTTCCGAAGCGCACTTTGGCCGCGTATGGCGTGTGACTCACGCCGTGCTCTCGGTCCATCCCTTTGCCGGGCCCTTCCTGGTGCTTATGATCGCCTGGGCGCCCACGCTTATCGCTTCGCTGCCCGGTCTTTTTATGGGAGATACGGGTGCGCAGATTCGCCAGTGGTTCAACTACCCCAACGGCACGAGTGACTACCTGCGTCTGCTCAATCCCAATGTGTTGCTCAACGGACATCACCCCGTGGTGCACACGGCTATCATCGGTTCGTGCGTCCAGCTGGGGCTTTCACTGTTCAACAGCGCCAACGCAGGTCTTGCCATCTACACCTGTGCTCAGTTCGTCATCACGGCTGCCTGCATGGCCTATTCCATTTCGTCGCTGCGCAAACTGGGCGTGAGTCTGCCGGTTCGCGGTGCGATCCTGCTGTTCTTTGCGTTTATGCCGATGTTCTCTAACTACGCGGCGTTGCTCACCAAAGACGTGCTCTTTGCCGACGCGTTCTTGGTGCTGCTGGTACAGACCGTCAAGCTCGTGGCATGTGGCTTGCCCCGTCGTGATGCCAATGTCGAGCGAGCGGGCGAGAAGGCCCCCGTGCTCTTTGCGCGCCACGACTGGCTGCTGCTCGCTCTGGGCGCCATGGGTTCCACGTTTCTGCGCAACGGCGGCCTGGTGTTTCCCCTGGCGGCATGCGTAATCGCGGCGGCGTTTTGCGTATGGGACGTGCATATGGCTCGTCGTGCAGCCAAGCAGACTGGTGCTGCGCCTTCGGGCGCCATCCCGCGTTTCCGTTGGGTTGGCGTTCTCGCGGTGCTCGCGCTCTGCCTTGCCTCTAATATGTACTTCACCAAGGTCTTTATGCCGGCGCACGACATCACGCCTGGTTCCAAGCGCGAAATCCTCTCGATTCCGTTCCAGCAGACGGCTCGTTTCGTCCAAAAGCACGACGGCCTCAACTCGGGCATCAACCCCACGGTTAAGGAGGACGGCACCATCGTGGAGGCTCCTTGCGACGGTTCGGTGACCGACGAAGAGCGTGCCGTGATCGACCGCGTACTCAAGTACGAGAACCTGGGCCGCCGCTACAACCCCGACAAGTCCGATGCCGTCAAGAACTGCTTTAACGAGTACGCCTCGCAGGAGGACATCAAGGCCTATTTTGAGGTGTGGGCCCAGATGTTCAAAAAGGATCCCGAGTGCTATATCTCGGCGCTCATCAATAACTACTACGGTTATTTTTATCCGAGCGCGCGCGATGCCTGGGTCTACAGCACGGCGCGCAGTGCCGAGATTATGGCAAAGCCCGATAACCTCAAGTACTTCGACTTCCATCCGGTCGATAGCAAGGTTGTGCGCTGGTGCGACCACCTGATCAATCTGTACCGTGTGGCGGTGCAGCGCATCCCGTTTATTTCGCTCACCATGAGCTCGGCCACCTATGTGTGGATCATGATCGCCGTGGTGGTCTACCTGCTGCGTCGTCATTCATGGCGTGCGCTGGCGATCTGGGTGCCGCTGTTGGGCGTGCTCGCCGTGTGCCTGATTGGCCCGTGCAACGGCTCGACCTACATGCGCTACCTGTACCCGGTCATCGCCTGCATGCCCTTCGCCATCGGCGCCACCGTCACCCGCAGCGACTTCCTCTGGTTCTAACTTGGCGCATTGTGGCCAGGTTTCTTTGCACCAAAGGGGTCATCATCACGACGCCTTCATTTTGGGGTTTATCTCGCAGGCCAGTAGGTATATCATAACGACGTTTGTTTATATTGCCCGAGCATCTGCGCTGGGCTTTAGGTCGAAACCGATAGGAGACACGTATGTCCGGACACTCTAAGTGGGCCACAACCAAGCATCGTAAGGGCGCGCAGGACGCCAAGCGTTCCGCCCTCTTCTCCAAGCTCAGCCGCAACATCACCGTTGCTGCCCGTCTCGGCGGTGACCCGCTGCCCGAGAACAACGCCAGCCTCGCCGCTGCCGTTGCGAAGGCCAAGGCTCAGTCCATGCCTAAGGACAAGATCAAGTCCGCTATCGACAAGGCTTTTGGTTCGGGTGCTGACGCCGCCGTCTACGAGAACATCGTGTACGAGGGCTACGGTCCCGCCGGTGTTGCCGTCTACGTCGACTGCCTGACCGACAACCGCAACCGTACCGCCGCTGATGTCCGTTCCGCCTTCTCCCACGCTGGTGGCAACCTGGGCACCTCCGGCTCCGTCGCCTTCCAGTTTGAGCGCAAGGGCCAGATCGTCGTCGCCAAGGAGATCCTGGACGAGAACGCCAAGAAGGAGACCATGATCGCCAACGGTGCTGCCGGTGACGAGGATGAGTTCATGATGGCCATCGCCGAGGCCGGTGGCGAGGACTACGAGGACGCCGGCGAGGAGTGGATCGTCTGGACTACTGCCAACGAGGTCATGGCTGTCTCCAAGGCGCTCGAGGAGCAGGGCGTCCAGGTCAAGGGCTCCGAGACCACCATGGTCCCGACCACCCCGACCGAGGTCTCCGGCGCCGACGCCAAGAAGGTTCAGCGCCTCATCGACCGTCTTGAGGAGCTCGACGACGTCCAGGATGTTTACAGCACCATGGACATGACCGACGAGGTCATCGCTGCCCTCGAGGAGGAGTAGCGCCTGCACGGATTGAGCCGTGCATATCTGGGCATAATGAAGCGAGCATGCAAGCCTCGTGGAATAGATGAGCCGGATCCGCGTGCGTAGAGCACCGGACCCGGCTCTTTTATAATGATGCGAACCGTTTTGCATTTCGAGAGCCGAGATTTGAAGGGAGCGCCACGTGCGCGTACTCAAACGAGCCCTAGCGATCGTGTATCTTGCCGCCGCCATCGTGGCGCTGGGTACGCTTGTCTGCCAGTTTTGGGGGCCGTATACGTATCGCTTTATGCTGCTGATGCGCGACCCCATGCCGCGCATTGTCGTGACGGCATGCGGCGGAGTTGTGGCGATCGGCGTGCTGGTAAGCTTCTTCCGCCTGATGTTTGCTCGTCGCGAGCCGTCCT
>USCS01000099.1 GCA_900552875.1 uncultured Collinsella sp.
GCGGGTGGTTTCTGATGCGGCGCGCTGCGCGCCCCGCACAGGCTAAAGCCTCTAACAAAAAGAGGGCCCCGAAGGACCCTCTCTTAGTAGCGTTAGATATGGCTGCCTTAGCGAGCTTTGCCGCCCTGCGCCCCGGCGTTTTCTTCGCCTAGATCTCGCACACGCTCTGGCGCTCGACAAAATAGGTCGACACGGCCGTCTTGCAGGTATAGCTCTTGGGATTGCGGATGTTGCCCACCAGGCGGCGCACCGCGATCTCGCCCACCTCGTGCTTGGGAACGTGCACCGTGGTGAGCGGCGGATTGGAGAAGGCGCCCAAAGACAGATCGTCAAAGCCGATGATTGAGACATCCTCGGGGACACGTATGCCGTGCTCGTTCAGCGCGCGCATGGCGCCTACGGCGAGCACGTCGTTTTCGGCAAAGAAAGCCGTCGGCAGGTCGTCGCGCGAGACGCTGTCGAGCCATGCGCCCATGTCGCGATAAGCACCTTCGAGCGTGGTGCCCAGTGTGACGCGCCATGTCGGGTTGGCCTCAAGGTCCGCATCCTCAAGCGCTTGGCGATAGCCGCGCTCGCGGTCCTTAAAGTTGCGGATGCGAAGGTCGCCTGCCAGATAGCCGATTTGCTTGTGACCCTTCTCGATAAGGTAGTCCACGGCGCGCAGCACCGAGTCGGTGTTGGCAATGACTACGGCATCGAAGTACTGACGATCGCTCCAGCCGTCGAGCACAATCAGGTGGGCGGCAGCGTCGGCGAACAGGGCGTAGTCCTCCTCGCCCAGCTCGGTACCCATCAGCACGATGGCGGCCGACGGGTCGGCGATCAGGCCCTCGACCTGCGGGCGCACGGCGTCCAGGTCGCTAAAGTCGAGCGAGACAAAGCTCGTGCTCATGCCGTGGCGACGCGCCTGGCGCTCCACGCCCTCGATGACCGCGGGATGGAAGGTGCTCTCGTCCAGGATGGCGCCCGTCTTGCGCGCAAGCACAAACTGGATGCTCTCGAGCTGCGTCGACTGCTGATAGCCAAGCGACTGCGCGCACTCCAGGATGACCTTGGCGGTCTCCTCGCTCACGCTGCGCTTGCGGTTGAGCGCGTTGGACACGGTTGCGGGCGAAAAGCCGGTAATGCGGCTGATCTCGCGGACGCTTGCTTTAGCCATCGTTCCCCCTAGCATCGGTCGCGGCCGAGCATCGTGGCTTGACCGCCCCGTGGCTCGGCAACTAAACGACCGCAAATTCAATCTAAACAGAATAGTAAATGTTTATTAGCTAGTTTAGCCTGTTGTCAAGCGAAGTGGCACGACTATTCCCCCAACGGGCGCATTTGTCCATCTTAACGTTATTACGCAAGGTCTTCGCCATTGCTTGCTATTACGCGTCGGTACCATTCGAAGCTTTTCTTTTTACGTCTCTCAAACGAGCCCGCACCGCTATCGTCTCGATCGACATAGATAAACCCGTAGCGCTTACGCATCTGTCCTGTGGCGACCGAAACCAAATCGATCGGGCCCCAACAGGTATATCCCATGAGTTCCACCCCGTCGAGCTCGACGGTCTCCCTCATCGCCTCGATGTGGGCCCGCAGGTATTCAACTCGATAGTCGTCTTCTATTTCACCCGAATCTTCCGGCACATCAGGAGCACCCAAACCGTTTTCGACGATGAACAGCGGCTTTTGATAGCGATCCCAGATTTCATTCATGGTGACGCGCAGCCCTTTGGGGTCGATAAACCTCCCCCAAGGCTCCTGTTTTAGATACGGATTAGGCGCCGAGCGAAGAAGGTTCGAATCGAACTGACCTTCCGCATGCGCTTTTGCGACGCGCGTCGAGTAATACGAAAACGAGACGAAATCGACCAGGTTTGCAGCCAGTACTTCGCGGTCATCATCCCGATAGGGCACCTCAAAACCATGGCGGGCGTATTCCTTGAGAACATAGCTCGGGTACGCACCGCGCACCTGGACGTCGGTAAACATGTAATGGCTGCGATTCTCAGCCTGCGCAGCCAGCACATCGTCCGGATCACATGTAGCCGGATAGAAGACACCTGCGTTGAGCATGCAACCGATCTTCGCCCCAGGGCACAGTTCATGACACGCCCCGACCGCACGGGCGCTCGCAACCAATACATGGTGCACGGCCGTGTGAACCGTTGCATAGCGATTCTCCCCTTGCTCGAAGATGATCCCCGCCGCCATAAAGCACGCCTGCGTCATGATGTTGATCTCGTTAAAGGTCAGCCAATAATTGACCAACCCCCGATAGCGCTCGAACACGGTACGCGAATATCGCTCGAACAGGTCGACCAACCTGCGATCGCGCCATCCGCCATACGCATCGACGAGATGCATGGGGACATCATAGTGGTTGAGCGTCACCAAAGGCTCAATGTCATGCGCGCGACACGTCCTAAAAACATCCTCGTAAAAGGCAAGGCCTTCTTCATTGGGCTCGGCTTCGTCTCCTTTGGGAAAAATGCGGCTCCAGGCGATTGATAAGCGCAGGCATTTAAAACCCATCTGGGCAAACAGTTCAATATCCTGCTTGTACCTATGGTAAAAATCAATGCCCTTGCGAGCGGGATAGAAGCTGTCGGGTGCCAACGCACGCGGATCAAGGTCTCCCCGCATGACGTCCATGCGTTGATCGCCAAACGGCAGCATGTCGGAATTGGCTAAACCGCGACCGCCTTCGTTCCATCCTCCCTCGCACTGGTTTGCAGCCAGAGCCCCGCCCCATAAAAAATCTTCTCTAAACATTATGGTGTCGTCCTTTCTATCAAATTCCCGGCCCACACTGTCGAACGCAACGGACTCGGCAAGTGCCGCGCAACAGCACAGTACCGTTGCGCGGCCAAGGGGTCGGACCGCGCAACGGCTGGGGAGCATATTTGTGTAGTAGCCTCTTATGCCTCGACGGATTCAACGGCCTCAGAATCGCCGCTCTTGGACTTCAACGGCATCTTCTCCTGTCCTTCAAATCCAAAAATCATCGCCAACGCAAACGTCACGGCACCGCCAGCAAGACACCCGATGGTGCCAGGGATGATATCCTGAGCAAACATGAGCACGTTCATCCATGGGAAACCAACGCCAGTGAAGATATAGACGTTGGCATGAAGAAGGCTTACCAGCAGACCACCGACAGCACCACCAATCATGTTCCAGGCAAGAGCCTTCTTGTCGCGAAACAGGATGCCGTAGATGATGGGCTCACTCACGCGACCGAAGGCATAGGTGATGAACAAGTTCCAGCCCGTGGCTCGACTCTCCTTGTCCTTAGCGCGCAGGCCATAGGCGAGCGCGATGGCAAGCGTGGTGTAGGCTACAACCGCGGTGCCGGGGTATAAGATGGCGTCGTAACCGTTCTGGAGCGCGGCGGGCAATATGGCGGTATAGATCGGCACGTGCATGCCGGTGGCGATGATCAGATTCCAGAATGCGCCGATAACCGCGGTCGCAGCGGGACCGGCAACAGAGGCGAGCCAAATGATGAAATCGGCCACAAGGCCCATGACAAATTGGACGGCAGGGCCGCAGAGGCACAGCGCGACCGGCAACATCACGAGCACCGTACCCACGGGTACGATCAGAATGCGCAACATATCAGGCGAGATCTTCTTAAAGAAGCGCTCAACATAGGACTGGGCCCAGGTGATCAAGATGACCGGAAGAACAGCCTGGGTGTAGTTGACGAGCTGCATGGGGATGCCGAAGACGCTGAAAGGCTTTCCGTCCTCAACAATAGCGAGCATGTCGGGATAAATCATCACAACAGCGATGAGCAGTGCCAGCACAGGACTCGTTTTGAACTTCTTAGCCGAGCTATAGGCGGCAAACACCGGGAAGTAGTAATACGCCGCATCGCCCACCAGGGAAAGGATCCGATACAGGTCGCTCGTTTCGGACATAAAACCGGCGCCTTCGGGCCCAAACAGAATAACGAGCATCTTGAAGATACCGGCGACACAAAAGATCGGAAGGATCGGGGTGATAGCGCCGCTCACGGCATCGAGCAGCTGATTGAAGAGGTGCTTGGGCGCCAAGCGCTCCTTCCAGCTAAGCTGAGGGCCATCGAGTTCCTCGTCAATCGATACCGTGACCTCGAATCCGCCCTGCTTACAAACCTCGTCGTAGACCTTGTCGACCGTGGGCCCGACCACCAGCTGCACCTGCCCTCCGGCGTGCACGACGCTGATGATAGACGAGATGTCCTCAAGCTTCTCATCATTCGAGAGGCTTTCATCCTTGAGGTTGAAGCGCAGGCGCGTCATGCAATGCGTAACCGAAGCCACGTTTTCCGCCCCGCCCACAGTGGAGAGAATCTGCTCTGCCACCTTTTTGTAATTTGCCATCATTGGCTCCTTTGCACAATCTTGGCTTACTGTTCGAATCGGCAAAGGTCATGCCCCGAATGGCTACGGGTTACAATCCTTTTTTGGAGATGATCCGGTTGAGATGGATCATCAGATAGAGTTCCTCCTCCTCGGAGAGCGTGGCGTCCCACGTTTCACGACAATAGGAACCGATATGCTTCACGCACTCTGCCAACTGCGGAAACTCCTCACGAAAGTTCTTGTACATCTGCATGTTGGCGCTGTTCAGCGACTCGCCGGCTTGAATGCGCTTGAACAGGTACCGCAGATGCGTGGCGAAGCGGGTGAAATCAAAGGAATCGCGGTCGACAATAATGCGGAAATCGCTTTCGAGAATCTCGATAACGTCCTCGAGCATATCGTCGAACTGCTTTGCGGGCTCGGCCGTGGCTTTGACGGCTTCAACAACCCGTGCGTTCACGAGATTCATCGCAATACTGGCAATCTCATCCTTGGGAAGCCGCTCTCCGAGCTCCTTCTCGAGTCGCATGACGATAAACTGGGCAGCCTTGTATTCCTTCGGATACGTCTCCCGCACTTCATAGGCAAGAGGCATCGCGATGCGGACCCCCTTTTGGGCTCGCGCAACGGCAAACGACAGGTGATCAGCCATGAACAGCGTCGCATTGGTCGAGAGGTCGTAGGGCAGTTCGTTGGCAACGATGTCCATAACTTTCGCCGCAAACATCACGATATCCGAGGGAAGATCCCTCATGACATCTTGTCCTTTAGGATCAATGTCGTAAAACGTATGCTCGATTTTAGAAAGAGGGAGCTCTCGAGGAAAATCTCCGCCGAAACCGACGCCCCTGCCCATGGCGATGACATCTCGCCCCTGTCCGTCACGGCAAAGAACCGCGTTGTTGTTAAGCTTTTTAATTGCAAGCATGGTGAACCTCCTTTCAAGAACACTCACAGAAAAAGGCATGATAGCCAATAGCAGTGCTATTGCGGTCATGCCTTACGTAACAATCCGTGTTGTATTGCTCTTGGGCATGCCTCCACACAGGAGTAACAATCCAAGATGCAGAATGCATTATAGCGCTCTCCCCGCCCCGGGGACCATCGGGCTGGCGAACGGTAGATGTCGGCCCGCCAGCGGCCACATCGAGCAGATGGGCGTGCTTCGATCCCGAGCCTAGCCTAGGATGCGGGCCATGCGCGCCTTGAACTCGGACAGAAAGCGCGGGGCGTCCACGGTGAGTGCCACAAGCGCGCTCTTGTCGGGGTCGGACAGGCGATGCTCGTCGCAGATAGTGCGGCCGCGATACTCGCCGAGCAGGTCGACGCGCAAGTTGCAACCAAGTGCGCCCACGAGCGTGGGATCAATCGCCACGGCAACGGCAAGCGGATCGTGCAGCGCGCAGCCGCCCAGGTAAGGGGCGTTCATCTCGTACGAGCCAATGTAGTGCTCGACCATACTCGCAAATGCGCAGCCCGCCATGGTGCCCGAGCCCGTCCAACCGGCAATGTCGCGGCGCGTCAGCACCACGCGATGCGTCACGTCAAGACCAACCATGGTGAGTTTGCGGCCCGAGCGCAGCACGGCGTCAGCGGCCTCGGGGTCGCTCGCCATGTTGGCCTCGGCACCGGCGCTCACGTTGCCGGGCACGGTCAGGGCGCCACCCATCACCACCACGCGGCCGATAGACATCATCGCCGCCGCGTCGCGCTCAAGGGCGAGCGCCAGGTTGGAGAGCGGACCGGTCGCCACATAGACCAAGTCGGGACCATAGGTACGCGCGGCATCAATCAGGTAATCGACCGCCGCATTGCCATCGGCCGACGTCGCGCCCACCG
>USCS01000100.1 GCA_900552875.1 uncultured Collinsella sp.
GCCTCCCTGTGCGCTATCGAGGACGGCAAGTGCATGGACACCACCATGGGCCTTACCCCGCTCGACGGTGTCATGATGGGCACCCGCTGCGGTTCCATCGACCCGGCTACCGTGTGCTACCTGCAGCGCGAGGGTGGCTACACCTTCGACGAGGTTGACGAGATGATGAACAAGAAGTCCGGCCTCATGGCTGTGACCGGCGGCAAGACCAACGACTGCCGTAACGTCGAGGAGCTCGCCGCCGCCGGCGATCCCGAGGCTCAGCTCGCCTTCGATATGTTCGTCTACAAGATTGCCGCCAAGGCAGCCGAGATGGCAACCTCCATGTGCGGCATGGACACGCTCGTCTTTACCGCCGGTATCGGCGAGCACGCTCCGGCTGTCCGCGCCGGTGTGGCCGACCGTCTGGCCTTTATGGGCGTCAAGATGGATCACGCTCGCAACGCTCTGCGTGGCGATGGCGCTTGGTGCCTATCCGCTAAGGATTCCAAGGTCAAGATCTTCGTCATCCCCACGGACGAGGAGTTCATGATCGCTTCCGACGTCGAGCGCATCGTCAACGGCAAGTAATTGATGCAAGGGGAGGGGACTGGATGGCCTTGTGCCGCTCAGCCCCCTTTTATGCGCTTTGAGCGAAGAGTTTAATAGAGAATCATTGAACTCTGATAACTTCTTATTAAGGATACGGCCGCCTTATAGGTTTGCCGACCGTACTGTAATCACGAAGGAGTCTCATGAACGTACTTGTTGTCAACGCCGGCAGCTCGAGCCTTAAATATCAGCTTTTGGACACCGATACCCGCGAGGTTTTCGCTAAAGGCAACTGCGAGCGTATCGGCTCGGAGATGGGCATCTTTGGCCATTCCGAGAACGGTGGCGCCAAGCAGACCGAGGAGATTCCTTTCCCCGACCACCGCTCGGCTATCGCGCGCGTGCTCGAGGAGCTCGAGAAGACCGACTTTACGATTGATGGCATCGGCCACCGTATCGTTCAGGGCGGCTGGTACTTCGATGATTCCGCGGTCGTCGACGATGAGGTCATGGCCAAGATCATTGAGGTGGCCCCGCTCGCCCCGCTGCACAACTACGGCGAGGCCGCAGCGATTGAGTATTGCCGCGAGAAGTATCCGGAACTGCCCAACGTGGCCGTCTTCGACACGTCGTTCCATATGACGATGCCCGAAGTCGCCTACACCTACGCCCTGCCCAGGGACGTGTGCGACAAGTACCACGTGCGCAAGTACGGAGCCCACGGCACGAGCCACCGTTACGAGTGGATGATGGCCAAGGAGATTCTGGGCACGCGCTGCCACCGTCTGCTTTCGTGCCACCTGGGCAACGGCGCCTCGCTCGCCGCTATCGAGGACGGCATATGCCGCGACACCACGATGGGTCTCACGCCGCTCGACGGCCTGATGATGGGTACCCGTTGCGGTTCCATCGACCCGGCCACCGTGTGCTACCTGCAGCGCGAGGGTGGCTACAGCTATCAGGAAGTCGACGACATGATGAACAAGCAGTCCGGTCTGCTTGCCATCTCGGGCATCTCCAACGACGCCCGCGACATTCGCAGGCGCGCTTCCGAGGGCGACGAGCGTTGCCTGCTCGCCTTCGACATGTTCGCCTACAAGGCCATGCAGCAGGCCGGTTCCATGATCGCCTCCATGGCGGGCGTGGATACCATCACCTTTACCGCCGGCATCGGCGAGAACGACTGGTCGATCCGCAAGGCCTTCTGCGACTGCTTTGAGTGGCTGGGCGTGCGCATCGACAACAACAAGAACCGCGAAGCCGTGGGCAACGGCCCGCAGGTCATCAGCGCCGCCGGTTCCGCCGTCACGGTCATGGTCATCCCCACCGACGAGGAATACATGATCGCCCACGACGTCGAGCGTCTAACCGGGAACAACTAACGCATTCATCTGCAATTGAGAGAAAGGCCTTCAGAGCAACAGCTCCGGAGGCCTTTTTACTATCAGGCGGAAATCCCATCCCATTCCGAGCCCGAATTCCGGGACACACTTTCCAGTTGAGGCACGTAGCGGAAACCGCATCCCACAATCAGGCAAAATTCCGTCCCGCAGTTTCCCAAACAGGCCCCAACTGGAAACCGCATCCCAGAATCCGCCTCCAAACTGGGACACACTTTCCGACAGAACAGCTGTCGAGCCCTCACCAGCCTTTCAAGCCCAAAGTGATCATCACCGGCAACGCCCGCGCTCTCAGCAACGGCACCCAAGCATTTAGATTCTCAGCCCCAGCTCGTGGCCAAGCCGCCGTCCACCCCGGATCCCCTGAATGCCACGTGGCGGCAGGGTCCCTACAGGATAAAGCTCTGAAAACATTCCGCAGGACGGAGGAAGCCCCCGCCGCACGTAGTGCGCAGCGGGGGCTTCCGACATGTCCGAGGACGTTTTCAGAACTATATCCTGTAGGGACCCGAGGGGATATGTACGCTACTCAGCCATCTGAGCCTGGACGGCGGTGATGGCTACGACACCCACGATGTCGTCGGCAGAGCAGCCGCGCGAAAGGTCGTTGACCGGCTTGGCGATGCCCTGCAGGATGGGGCCGTAAGCGTCGGCGCCGGCGAAGCGCTGGACCAGCTTGTAGCCGATGTTGCCGGCCTCGAGATCGGGGAACACAAGCACGTTGGCCTTGCCGGCAACGGAGGAGCCGGGGGCCTTGAGCTGGGCGACGGTGGGAACGATGGCGGCGTCGAGCTGCAGGTCGCCATCGATGGCGAGCTCGGGAGCCTTCTCCTTGCAGAACTTAACGGCCTCCTGGACCTTCTTGGCGACCTCGCCGCCGGCGGAGCCCATGGTGGAGTAGGAGAGCATGGCCACGTGCGGCTCGACGCTGCCCATAAAGGTGGACCAGGAGTGAGCGGAGGCGATGGCGATCTCGGAGAGCTCGTCGGAGGACGGGTTGATGTTGAGGCCGCAGTCGGCGAAGATCAGCGTACCGTCGGTGCCGAACTGCGGGGTGTCGGTGCACATCACGAAGAAGGCCGAGACCAGCTTGGTACCCGGGGCGGTCTTAAGGATCTGCAGCGCGGGGCGCAGGGTGTCGGCGGTGGAGTGGCAGGCGCCGGAGACCAGGCCGTCGGCGTCACCCATCTTGACCATCATGGTGCCAAAGTAGGTGGCGTCCATCACCTGGGCGCGAGCCTGCTCGATGGTGACGCCCTTCTTGGCGCGGAGCTCGGCAAACTTCTGCGCGTACTCCTCGTGCTTCTCGGCATTGCGCGGATCGATGACGGTGGCGCCGGGAACGTTGATCTCGTCGGGGTTGCCCAGGATGACGATCTTTGCCAGGCCCTCCTCGATGATCTTGGTGGCCGCGACGATGGTGCGCGGATCCTCGCCCTCGGGCAGGACGATCGTCTTAAGGTCGGCCTTGGCGGCAGACTTCATACGGTTAAGGAAATCGCTCATGTTACTCCTTACAAGCGTTTCACTAAGCTCCAGGCGCCCGGCTGTTCACGAATAAACCCGCTGCTAGCGGGTTTACCTTTCAAATTTGTACGCCGCGGTGCTTGAGCTTTCCTTGTGTGGCAAGCTCATTATAGGACGCATTAGCGCTATAATCGCTCTGATAAATATGTCTCGAAGAATGTTCGAGAAAAGCCCAGCTAACGAGCCCGTGGCTTTTGACAAGGAGTATCGATGCAGATTACCTCAGGCCTGCCTGAAGGCTTTAACGCCGGCGCGTACGACATGATTGTCGTCGGTGCTGGATATGCCGGTGCCGTTTGCGCCCGCCGTCTTGCCGAGACCATCGGCTATCGTGTTGCCGTTTTGGAGCGCCGTAGCCACATTGCGGGCAATGCCTATGACTGCACTGACGAGGCCGGAATCCTGATCCACGAGTACGGTCCGCATATCTATCACACCTTTAACGAGCGCGTGCACAATTTCCTGTCGCGCTTTACCAAGTGGACGGATTATCAGCACAAGGTGCTCGCCAACATCAACGGCACCCTTATGCCCGTGCCCTTCAACCACGCGAGTCTCAAGCTCGCCTTTGGTGACGAGCGCGGCGAGGAGCTGTATCAGAAGCTCGTGGAGACCTTTGGCAAGGATGTCAAGGTGCCCATTATGGAGCTGCGTAAGAAGAACGACCCCGACTTGGCCGAGGTCGCTGATTACGTCTACGAGAACGTCTTTTTGCATTACACCATGAAGCAGTGGGGCCAGACGCCCGACCAGATTGATCCCTCGATCACCGGCCGTGTTCCCGTCTTTGTGGGCGATGATGACCGCTACTTCCCGCAGGCTCCCTTCCAGGGCATGCCGCAGGACGGCTATACCGCGCTGTTTGAGCATATGCTCGACCACGATCTGATTGATGTGTTCTGCGACGTGGACGCCCGCGACCTCTTCGAGATCGACGAGACCACCGTCAAGATCGACGGTAAGGTCTATGGCGGCGAGATCGTCTACACCGGTCCGCTCGACGAGCTGTTCAATCTCGACCTGGGCGCCCTGCCGTACCGTACGCTCGACATGAAGTTCGAGACGCTCGATATGGATCAGTTCCAGCCCGTGGGCACCGTCAACTACACCACGAGCGAGGATTACACGCGCATCACTGAGTTCAAGAATATGACTGGCCAGGTCCTGCCCGGCAAGACCACCATCATGAAGGAATACTCCAAGGCCTATACGCCCGGCTCGGGTGAGACGCCGTACTACGCCATTCTTGAGCCCGAGAACCGTGAGCTCTATGAGCGCTATCTTGAGCGCGTCCAGAACCTGACGAACTTCCACCCGGTGGGTCGTCTGGCCGAGTATCGTTACTACGATATGGACGCTGTGACCAATTCCGCCCTCGATCTTTCGGATGAGATTATCGCCTGCCATGCATAAAGTCATAACATTCGGTATTCCCTCGTATAACGCCGCCAAGGACATGGACCATTGCATCACCTCTATCTTGGAGGGGAGCAATTACGCCACCGATATCGAGATTATCGTGGTGGACGACGGCTCCAAGGACGAGACGGCCGCCAAGGCCGACGAGTGGGAGGCCCGTTACCCTGGAATCATCCGCGCGGTGCACCAGGAGAACGGCGGTCACGGTATTGCCGTCCTTTCGGGTCTGCGCGAGGCGCAGGGCACCTACTACAAGGTTGTTGATTCGGACGACTGGCTTGACGGTGCTGCCCTTTCGACCATGCTGTCGATTCTGCGTGGCTTTGAAGAGCGCGACCAGCGCGTTGACCTGTTTATCTCGAACTACGTGTACGAGAAGGTTTACGAGGGCACGCATACCGCTATTGGCTACAAATTTGCCCTGCCGCGCAAAAAGATCTTTTCTTGGGATCAGATTGGTCATTTCCGCCTGGACCAGAACCTACTCATGCACAGCCTGTGCTATCGCACGGATGTGCTGCGCGAGTCCAACCTTCCCATGCCGCCGCACACGTTCTATGTGGACAACATCTACGCCTACGTGCCGCTGCCGCGTTGCAAGACCATGTACTACGCCGACATCGACCTCTACCGCTACTTTATCGGTCGCGAGGGCCAGAGTGTCAACGAGGCCACGATGGTCAAGCGTCTGGACCAGCAGTTCCGTGTTACGCGTATCATGATGGAGTCGTACCACCTGTACAGCGATGTCGAGTCGTCACGCCTACGTTCGTACATGATGGGCTACTTCACCATGATGATGGCGATCTGCTCGGTGCTCACCAAGCTTTCCGAGGAAGATTGCGCCGACGAGCGCCTAAAGACGCTGTGGAATGATTTGAAGGCCTACGACGAGCGCATGTATCGTCGTGCCCGCTACGGCGTGGTCGGGTTCTTCACCAATCTGCGCGGACGGGCCGGAGACAAAACCACGCTTGGCCTATACCGTCTTGCCTCAAAGATCTTCAAATTCAACTAGCTGCCGAGTAATCGCTGCTGATAGGTTGACTGGGCCCCTTGGCCTTTAGTTTGCTACTGCGAACAGTCCTGCTCGCACGGAAAGCACATTAAGTGCTTTCCGACTCGTGCGGAACTTGTATCAAACTAAAGGCCAAGGGGCCTCTGCTACAAGAATCGATTGTCAGGTTATTTGAATTTGAAGATCTTCGACGCGCGGTACACAGGGGCCTGGGCTGAAAAGAATCTGGTTGGTAGGTTGCCCGGTGGGGCTTGGTTATGTTTGTCGCG
>USCS01000101.1 GCA_900552875.1 uncultured Collinsella sp.
CGGCGACGAAGCGAGGCACGCTGGCACTCGTCATCAAACATATCCATTTGTCTCCTACTGTCTGCACTTGGAGCGTTGCCTTGAAGCTGCCCCACGTCATCGCGCATGTTGCGCTCGAGTTCCCCCATCGGGGTCCTCCTTCCCTCCAGAGCCCTATGCACACCGGCGGCATACGCCGCGGCAACGTGCAAGATGGGAGGCGATCCGACTTAACCTTAACGGCTCAGGCGCGCCGTCCGATCTGCGACGCGAACATCCCGAGCCAAGAGGAATTACGGTTACTGGTACAGCCGGGGACTTGCACCCCGATTCTCCCAAACGCGCAGGAAAACCGCGCATTCGTGCGTCTCCGCACCACCATCTAGGCCATCGATTATTACCGTCAAAATGGTATCACGCAAAAGGGCCTCGCACGCAGGCGAAGCCCATGGTAAAAGCTATTGTTTGCGATAGGAAAATGCGGTGACGGTCGCAGACTCTAGTGCTTGCCGCCGTGGCTGTTGAGCCAGATATTGCGGCCCAGCATAAGTGCCAGCACCAGCGCGCTCACGTAGCCCATAAAGCCAATGACTGGGATACCAAACACAACCGGCTCGATGCGCGCGTAGTACACCACCGACGAACCGATAAACAGGCCGGCAATCACAATTGCCATCGACATGCGGTCGATAATTCCGCCCAGCTGTCGCAGCGCCTTATCGCTGCTCATGATCTGCGTGTTCACCTTAAGCTGGCCGCGCGTGAGCATACGCGAAGCCAAGCCCAGATACTCGGCCGCCTCGAGCGAGCCCTTCGCCGCGCGATAACTGCTCGCTGCAAAGTCGCGGCTCATCTCGCGCATGCGGGCGTAGGTGCTCTTCTCGTTTTTGATGTGCGTCTGGATGATCTGGATCATGTTGACGTTGGGCATGTACTCGGTCAACAGGCCCTCGAGCGTCACCATGCCGCGGGCGAACATCGTCACCACGCTCGGCAGCTCAACGTCATTTTTGCGCGCGAGGTTTAACAGCGAGGTCAAAAACTCGCCGATATCCAGGTCTTTAAGGTCGAGCCCGGCAAAGTCGGCAACAATAAAGTCCAAGTCGGACAAAAAGGCCGAATGGTCAAGCTCGGCCGAATCGCCGCGCGTCACGGCGAAGCGCATGAGCGAATCCTTGAGCTTGGGCACGTCACCCTCGGCCACGGCGAAAATCATGTCCTTGACGATGCCACGGTCGTGGCTCGACATACGCCCGACCATGCCCAAGTCGATAAAGTAAACGATGCCGTCCTTGAGAATGATGTTTCCCGCATGCGGGTCGGCATGGAAAAAGCCGTCATCAAGCACCTGCGACGAGTAGTCCTCGACAATCGCGGCACCGATCTTTTCCAAGTCATAGCCCTCGGCCACCAAGCGTTCAGGATCGGCGATCGAAATGCCGTCGACGTAGTCCATAACCACCACGTGCTCGGTGCACAGGTCCAGATAGGATTTAGGGCACGTCACGCCATGAACGCTCTTATGGAACTCGTAGAAGTCGTTGAGGTTTTTGGCCTCGGCCAAAAAGTTGGTCTCCTCGCGAAACGAGGTCCACAGCTCCTCGACCACGCCGTGCAGGTCAACGAATTGATCGGTGTTGACGAACTTGGAAACGATACGCACCACCGAGCGGATGATATCGATGTCCTGCGCCATAACCTGCTGCGCACCGGGGCGCTGCACCTTGACGGCCACATCCTCGCCCGTCACCAGACGAGCGCGGTGCACCTGCGCGAGCGATGCGCTACCAAGCGGATTGGGATCGATCGCATCGAACATCTCCCCCAGGCGCAGGCCGTATTCTTCCTCCAGACAGCGAAGCACTACCTCGTACGGCACCGGCTCCACGTCGGAGCGCAGACGACGCAGCTCGTCGCAAAAGCGTTGCGGCAGAATCTCGGACCGGTTGGCCAGAATCTGCCCCATCTTGACGAACATAGGGCCGAGTTCCTCGAGCAGGCGGCGCAAACGAACCGGCGTGAGGTTATCCCACACGCGGTACTTTTTGACCAGGCGAACAATCTGCCCAATGCGTTCGCGACGACCCGCCGGCGTGAGCTGGTATTCCTCGTCCGGTGCCATCGCGTCGGGCTCCTCGGGCACCATATCGACAGCGCGTGGCTTCTTGCGAGCGCCCGAGACGGCAGCGTCGACCTCATCGACAACCGCCGCCTCGTCACCCAGAGGATCTAGATTGTTGTAATCGGTGGTGGAATCTGCCATCTGCGCTGCTACTCGGCCTCTTCGGTATCCTTCGCATCGTCGGGCTCAACGGACTCGACGGGCACCGAGGTCACGTTGTCCTCGACCGAATCGACGATGTCGCGCACATGGGCCAGGAAGGCCGTACGCTCGGGCGCAGTCATAACGCGGACGCGAGCCAGAATGAGCTCGTCGAGCATGCGTTGGGCCGCGGTCTCGCCCTGCATGCCCAGACGCTCGGTCAGGTCGGAGATGGTACCGCCGGCCTGCTCGAACATGTCGGACACACTGCGGGCGATATCGGGGGTGGCGGTGTCCTTGCGGACCTGCTCGCCTTTGGTATTAAGGTCGTCGAGGACCTTCTTGCCGCCTTCAACAGCAACGGCGGCAGCGCCAAAGCCCACGTTAATGGCGCCGTTAACAAGCTGATCGAGTTTCATAACCATGGTTGTCTCCAATCACAAACAACTGCATTGGCGTTCTTGTACCCAAGATTGAGTGAAAGCGACAAAGCGTTTTAGCACTATTCGATCGACGGGAAATCCCTACCTCACGTTGTCGTTCATCGCGAAAGAGTTCTTCATGGCGCAGCTCGTGGTGTAGAGCACCTTGCCCAGCAGGGCATCGGTCTCCACGCGCACAAGCTCGGCAAAGGCCTCGTTGGCGCGTGCAAGCTCGGCAGGCACCTCGGCCTCGGGTAGCGCGGCTACGGCAGCATCGACGTCATGGATCTGCTTGTGGCCCATGCCACCGACCTTCTCCTGATAATCCTCGACCGCGCGACCGCACTCATGGAAGCGGACGTCGGCCAGGGCGCCGATCAGGCGGTTGGCCCAGTAGAAGTTTTCGGACGTCACGCGAGCCTGCGTGTCGGCATAGTACTCGGGCATGGTCTCGACGTTGGCGTACAGCGGGACCAGCGCGTTAAACGAGTTGGAGCCAAAGGCCATCCACTGCACGGCGCGATAGGCCGGCTGCGCATAGGGGCGCAGCTGCAACACGGCGAGCTGGCTGTTGCGGTTGATGCCGATGGGGCGATAGGCGCCGCGCGTGGCGGGCGTGCCCTTACTGCCGTAGCAGTCGTACTCCGTGCCCTGGTAGTGGCTCGAGAGTACGTACTTAATGTCCTCGATGGTCACCTTGCGCTCGGGCACACGGCTCCAGGGGATGTCGTCGCTCTCGGGCGTGTAGTCGGCGTCGGGGCCGTCCCACACATCGCTGGGGTTGAGGCAGCGCTGCATGTACCAGGCGCGCGGCGTGTTGTAGACGTGGTCGCTGTCGCTGTGCGAGCCAAAGGCCTCGCGCGGGTTAAAGACCGTCGCCGGGCCGTCGCTCTCGACGCCCAGCGTCAAGTCCAGATGCCACTCGGCCATCCAGGCGCGCAGGTCGGCGGAGCACATGTGGTCGGCCTGGTCGCCCTCGGCGTCGTCCAGGTCAAAGCTGTCGATACCCAGCTGGTTAGGCATGGTCACATAGGCGTCGTCGGGCACGCGCTTGGCGATCCAGTGATGGCCGCCGATCGTCTCGAGCCACCAGATCTCGTCCACGTCGCTAAAGGCGATGCCGTTGTTCTCGTAGGTGCCGTAGCGCTCGAGCAGGTCGCCCAGGATACGGACGCCGTCGCGGGCGGACTTGGCATACGGCAGGACCAGGGTCACCATGTCCTCCTCGCCCAGGCCACCAGGCTGCGCCGGCACATAGCCGTCCTCACCCTCGTTGCCCTTGGCGGGCACGTAGTCCACGAGCGGATCGGCGCCGCGAACGCGCTCGTTGGTGGTGAGCGTCTCGGTTGCGGACATGCCAACATTGAGCTCGTTGAAGCCCGCCTCGGCCCAAATGCCGTGACCGGGAATAACATCGGGGACGCTCGTGTAGCGCATGGGATTATCGGGCAGTTCAACGGTCAGGTGACTCAGGACGCTCGTGTAGACGCGCGGCTGCTCGTCGGGATGCACTACGCGCATGTGCTTGGGCTCAAACACCCCGTTGGACGAGTCCTCGTTACGCGCGACCAGGGTCGACCCGTCGTAGCTCGCGCTCTTACCGACCAGAATCGTTGTGCACGGCATGCGCATCCTCCTTGAGCGAAGAAATCAAACGATAACAGTGTATCGCTTCGGCGCAGAAAGGGCGAAACCGCAACCCTTCAGGACCCCTCGGGACCCCTGTGTGCAAAAATGCCTATTTCGATGCGCGCTCGGCCGCCTCGATCACGTGCTTGGCGAGAATTGCTGCCGTCACGGCGCCCACGCCACCCGGCACGGGGGTGATTGCGCCAACAACCGGCTCCGCGGCATCAAAATCGACGTCGCCGACCAGCTTGCCAGCGGCTTCGTCCCAATTAATGCCAACATCGATAATCGCCTGGTCCTCGCGGACCGCATCTGCGCCAATCGTGCGCGCGCGTCCAACGGCGGCAACCACAATGTCGGCAGCACAGCACTCGGCGGCAAGATCGCGCGTATGCGTATGGCACGTCGTCACGGTTGCGTTGCGCGCCGTAAGCATGGCGGCAACGGGGCGGCCAATTACCAGTGAGCGTCCGACCACGGCAACTTTGGCGCCGTCCAGCTCAACGCCGTAATGATCCAGCAAAGCAAGCACGGCTTCAGCTGTGCAGGGGGCAAAACCCTCGCCGCGCCCCGAAAGCGTGGTGAGCAGCGAAGCCGGCGTCATGGAGTCAACGTCCTTGGCGGGATCGAGCGTTGCGGCGACGGCGTTCTCGTCAAGGCCGGCGGGCAGCGGGCGAAACATCAGACAGCCATGAACAGCCGAGTCGGCATTGATGTCCTCGATGGCCGTCAACAGCTCGTCTTGCGAAACACCGGCAGGAAGCAACACGCGACGCGCCTCGATGCCAACCTTTTCGCAGCGTTTAAGGGCGCCGCGCTCGTAGGATAGGTCGTCCTCGCGTTCACCCACACGCACGATAGCAAGCGTCGGAACAACACCGCGTTCGCGCAGCGCAGCGCAGCGGGCAGCGAGCTCCTCAGTCAAAGCGCGGGCGACGGGAGCACCCTTCAGTAGCTCAGCCATGGCTATCCCCTCTTTCTTGCAGCGTCGGAGGCGCGGCGCGCCAGCGCATCGGCGCGCGGCAACCATGTGTCGAGCAACTCATCACACGCCGTCTCGAGCTCCTCGGCGCGTGCACGATCCTTCATAGACGTGGTGTTCGCAAAGAGCGTCAAGCTCGCGCCCTGCATAGCGGCACGGCAGAACACGGCACCGCACGCCACGTCGGACAGCAGCTGTCGGGAGCCCTTGTCCGCCATGTCCTCGAGCAGCGCCAGCGCGCGCCCGCAGGCATCCATAATGCGATACGGCGGCATGGCGGCCACGTGCAGCGCATCCTGAATCGCAGCCGGTCGGGCCGGGTCCTCACGCGGAATACCGTACGCCGCGGACACCTGTCCGTAGGCACGAACGTCCTCGGCAACCAACTCGACAAGCTCCTGGGCCAGCTCATCAGCCTGGGTAAACGCGCGCGTCAGGTCATCCGCACGATCAGCAAGCGCGGGATTGGTCGCACCGTAGCGGGCAACCATTCCGCACAGCGAGGCGCCCAGCGCGCCCACAAAAGCGCTCGCGCTGCCACCACCGGGAACCGGCTCGCGCGCGGCCAGCGCCTCGGCAAACCCGCGGCAGGTCTTGTCCATCATCTCTTGGCTCATACGCATGCACCTTCAAGTCATATACATCGGTCGGGCGGCAACCACCGACCGACCGCATCGATCACATAATGGTGCATAGTCTAGCCCATAAGTACATAAGCGTCAGCGCACCTGGCCATCGCGGATTTCTATGACGAACGATAGGCGTCGGCACCGCAAACATGGGAAACATGG
>USCS01000102.1 GCA_900552875.1 uncultured Collinsella sp.
ACCAAAGTACGCGGCGCTCCTCTTTCGGGGCAACCTCCGGCACCTGAGAAACCTAGAGCTAAGGCGCCTGAACGCGCCGCTATCTTTGATGTTTAGATTGGGAGAGAGCCATGATAGGGATCGGGATCGATATCGGGTCTACGGCGGCTAAGGCTGCTGTGGTCGACGGGGAGGATTCGGTGGCGTGGACGTGCGTGCGGCCAACCGGGTTTTCCTCGGTCGATGCTTCCGAGCGGCTGCGCGAGGCACTGGCAGCGGCCGGCTACGACGTGACGGGCGACGATGTTCGCGTGGTCGCGACTGGCTACGGCCGTGTTGCCGTGCCCTATGCGCACAAGGTCGTGACCGAGATCACCTGCCACGGTACCGGTGCTGTGCGCCTGTTTGGCGACCACGGCACCGTGATCGACGTGGGCGGTCAGGACACCAAGGTCATTCAGATCAAGGGCGGTCGCGTGGCCAAATTTGCCATGAACGACAAGTGCGCTGCCGGCACGGGGCGCTTTTTGGAGATCATGGCCGACCGCCTAGGCATTTCCCAGCAGCAGATGACCGTCCTGGCGCGTTCCGGCGGGCCCACCAAGATCAGCAGCATGTGCACGGTGTTTGCCGAAAGTGAGGTTATCAGCCTGATCGGTCGCGGTGAGCCGCGCGAGAACATTGCGCGTGGCGTGATCGACAGCGTGGTCTCGCGCGTGGCCACTATGGCCGGGCAGGCGACGGGTGCTCCGTACTACCTGACGGGAGGCTTGTGCGAGAACGCTTACGTTGTGGAGCGGCTGGCGGCGCTGCTGGGGTCGCCGGTCACCACCTCGCCCCAGGCCCGCTTCGCCGGTGCCATCGGCGCGGCGATTCGCGCACAGGCGCTCAATTAATGCATCCGCCGTAGGCTCGCATTCATGCGTATACTGGGAGAAAATGATTGACCGATGAGAGGAGGTATCGATGGCTGACGATCAGATTAAGCTTACGTCTATGACTGCCGCGAGCGGTTGAGCCGCTAAGTTGGCTCCCGGAGCCCTCGCCCAGGTTCTGGGCGACTTGCCAAATGTGCATAACGACAACTTGCTCGTGGGGTTCGATACCTCTGACGATGCGAGCGTCTTCCGCGTAGGGGAGAACCTGGGGCTTGTGCAGTCCATCGACTTCTTCCCGCCGATGGTCGACGACCCGTTTCTGTTTGGCCAGATTGCCGCGGCCAACTCGCTGTCGGACATCTACGCCATGGGCGGGCGGCCGAGCCATGCCATGAACCTACTCTGCATACCCAGTTGTCTGGGCATCGAGGTTGCCGGTCAGATTCTGGCGGGCGGCGCCGACAAGTGCGTCGAGGCGGGTTGCTCCATCGCGGGCGGCCATACCATCAACGACGACGAGCCCAAGTACGGCCTGTCCGTGAGCGGCTTTGTCGCGCTCGACCACATGCTCGCCAACAGCGGCGCGCGCGTGGGCGATGTTCTGCTGCTGACCAAGGCGATCGGCTCAGGCATCATCACCACGGCCATTAAGGGCGAGCTCATCGAGCAGGACGAGGCCGCAGCCGTGTTTGACTCGATGCGTACCCTCAACGAGGCCCCGATTCGTCTGACCGAGGGACTCGAGCTTCACGGCTGTACTGATATTACGGGCTTTGGTCTGATCGGGCACGCGTGCGAGATGGCCGAGGGCTCGGGCGTGCAGGTTGAGCTTGCGTCGGGGGCGGTGCCGCTCTTTGACCAGGTGCTCGACATGGCGCGTCTGGGCATTATCCCCGCGGGCTCCTACCGCAACCAGGACTTCTTTGGCCCGCGCGTGGCTGCCGACGAGGACCTGGAGCCGGGCATACTGGATGCGCTGTACGATCCGCAGACTTCGGGTGGTTTGCTTATTGCGGCACCTGCTGCCGATGTGGATGAGCTTGCGCGCCGTCTGCATGCCGAGGGGCGCGTTGCCGCCACAATCGGCCGCGTGTGCGAGCCGGTGCCAGGCGGTCCTGCCGTCCACATTGTCCGTTAACGACACGTTTATTGAACTATGCACCGTTCTAAAACGATTTATTCGAAAGGAATTTACTATGTCTACCAAGATTGATGTCAATGCCATGGGCGATGCCTGCCCGCTGCCCGTCGTCAAGACGCTCAAGGCCCTCAAGCAGCTCGATGGCGAGGGCGTTGTCGTGACCTCGGTCGACAACGAGACCGCCGTCAAGAACATCTCCAAGATGGCACAGGAAAAGGGCTGCACGGCCTCGGTCGAGAAGGTTTCTGACGCCGAGTGGCACGTGACCTTGGCGACCTCTGGCGCCGTTGCCGTTGCGGACCCCGAGCAGGATAGCGCTGCCTTCTGTGATGCCAGCGCCGGCAAGGGCAAGCTCGTCATTTCCGTCTACACCGATTGCATGGGCCGTGGCGACGACGAGCTGGGCCACAAGCTCATGAAGGCCTTTATCTTTGCCGTGACGCAGCAGGAGGAGCTGCCCGCGACCATGCTGTTCTACAACGGTGGCGCCAAGCTCACCGTCGAGGGCTCTCCGGTGCTCGACGACCTGAAGGGCCTGGCCGAGCAGGGCGTCGAGATCCTTACCTGTGGCACCTGCCTCGACCACTATGGCATTAAGGACCAGCTTGCCGTGGGCGAGGTCACGAACATGTACGTGATCGTGGAGAAGATGGAGCAGGCCGTGCGCGTCGTGCGCCCGTAGCGTATTGGTTGGAGTTGCCATGAGGGAGAAGCGCCCGGCGCTTGTCATCACGTTTCCCACCACGGCGGCCGCCATGGGTTGCGAGTCCCTGTGCGTCGAGCGCGGCCTTCCCGGGCGAACGATTCCCGTGCCCGGGGAGGTCGCTGCCGGCTGCGGTCTGGCGTGGAAGGCGTTGCCTGCCGATGAGGAACTGCTGCGCAGCGAGCTTACCGCGGCGGGCGTTCCTACCGAGGGCTATACCGTGATTGATATGTGGGAGGTCGTGCGATGATCTATCTGGATAACGCGGCGACGACCATGCACAAGCCGCAGACGGTCATTGATGCCGTGACGCAGGCGATGTGCTCGCTCGGCAATGCCGGGCGCGGCGCCACGTCGGGTGCCCTCGATGCCGCTCGTACGATTCACGCTTGCCGTGCCAAGCTCGCGCGCCTTTTGGGTTGCCCGAGGGCGAACCATGTGTGCTTTACGCCCAACTCAACCGCGGCGCTCAACACCGTCATCAATGGCGTGGTTCGCCCCGGCGACCGTGTGGTCACAACAGTGCTCGAGCACAACTCCGTGCTGCGTCCGCTCAACCGCTTGGCGGTAGAGCGGGGTGTGACCGTTGAGCATGCGGGCTGCGACGCGAACGGCGCGCTCGACTACGACGAGCTCGAGCGGTTGGTCACGCCGGGCACGCGTGCTGTGGTGGTGACGCACGCCTCCAATGTGACCGGCAACGCGGTCGACATTGCGCGCGTGGCGGCCATGGCCCATGCGGCCGGTGCGCTGGTGATCGTTGACGCCTCTCAGTCTGCCGGCACGGCGCATATTGATATGCACGCCATGGGGCTCGATGTTGTGTGCTTTACCGGCCACAAAGGGCTCATGGGACCTCAAGGCACCGGCGGCCTGGCCGTGGCGGATGGCGTTGACGTGGCTCCGTGGGCCATGGGCGGCACCGGCGTGCACAGCTTTGATGCGCTGCAGCCGCTTGAGTGGCCCACGCGCCTTGAGGCGGGCACGCTCAACGGTCATGGCATAGCGGGCCTTTCCGCAGGCCTTGATTTTATTGAGGCTCAGGGTGGAGTTGAAGCGATTGCGACTCACGAACGCGCCCTGGCCGATCGCTTTCTCGCCGGTGTTCGTGAGATTCCAGAAATCAAGCTCTACGGCGCCTTTGACCAGCCGTCGCGCTCGGCGATCGTGTCGCTCAACGTAGGCGATATCGATTCGGCTGAGATCTCGGACGCGCTCACGCAAGGGTGGGGGATTGCGACGCGCCCCGGTGCCCATTGCGCTCCGCTCATGCACCGCGCGCTGGGGACCGAGCGCCAGGGCGTCGTCCGCTTCTCGTTTGGGTATTTCAACACGGACGAGGAAGTCGACACTGCGATTGACGCTTTGCGCGATTTAGCCTGCTAGAGCGTATATACTTGCGGGACGGGTCTTTTGCCCGTCCCGTTTTTGTTTCGACCCGAAAGGTGTGCCTATGGCCTCATCCGCCCCGCGCGGTCTGCGCTCCGACCATGTCGTTACCGTCGGCATTGCGCTGTTCTCGATGCTCTTTGGCGCCGGTAACCTCATCATTCCGCCGTTGCTGGCACTTCAGGCCGGCACGGCCACGCCACTTGCCATGATCGGCTTTTTGATTGCCGCCATCGGCCTGCCCGTCATAGGCTTTATCGCTGTGGCGCTTGCTGGAACGGCGCGCGAGCTTGCCGGCCGCGTGCATCCCAAGTTCGGTGAGTTCTTTGTTGCGGCGGTGTATCTGGCTATCGGCCCGTGCCTGGCCATTCCGCGTACGAGCTCCACGGCCTTCGAGATGCTGGTGCCCTTGCTGCCTCAGGGCGTCTCGCTTGGCACGGCTCGCCTGGTGTTTGCCGTCGGTTTCTTTGTCGTCGCGTTTGCACTCACGCTGCGCCCGGGCGTTATCACACGCGTGCTCGGTCGTATTACGGGCCCCGCGCTCATCGCGCTCATCGTGCTGGTCGTGGGCGCTGCCGTGATCTCGCCGCTGGGTCCCGCTGCCGTGCCGCAGGCTCCTTACAATGCCGGTGCTGCCGTGCAGGGCTTTTTGACCGGCTACCAGACCATGGACTTGCTCGCGTCGCTCGCCTTTGGCATTATCATCGCCGAGACCATCCATGAGCTGGGCGTTACCGACGATAAGCGCGTGGCCTTTGAGATCTCGCGCTCCGGTGTGATCGCCGGCGTGCTCATGGCCATCATCTACTGTGGCCTGGCGCTTGCCGGCATGCAGCTCGGCACGGTTATGCCCGATGCCACCAATGGCGCCGCCATCCTTGCCCGCTCTGCCTCCATGCACTTTGGCCTTGTCGGCACGGTCGTGGTCTTTGCGATCTTTTTCCTCGCCTGCATGAACGTGTGCATCGGTCTTATTAGCTGCTGCTCGCGGTACTTCTGCGAGACGTATGTGGTTGAAGGGGGAGCGGAGGCTTCCGAGGAGGCCATGCGCCGCCCCTTTGCGATGCTTGCCTTTGTGTTCGCGGCGTTTTCGTGCGTGCTCTCCAACGTGGGCCTCGACGTGATCCTCATGTTCTCGGTGCCTATGCTCAACGCCTTGTATCCCGTTGCCATCGTACTGGTACTGATGGGCCTGGTGCACGGCTTTTGCGACGCTCATCCGCAGGTGTGGGTGTGGGTCGGCGGCGTGGTTGCTGTGCAGAGTGTGATCACCTCGGTCCGCGATGCGTTCTTTGCGGGCGCGTGGCTACCGTTTGATGTTCTTCCGCTGGCGGATATCGGTGCCGCGTGGGCGCCGGTTGCCGTGGCGGCGTTTGTGATCGGTCTGCTCCACAGCAAGTTTGTCGCACATTCGAGGAGCTAGGGTTTCTGCGCTTGCACAGGCGGGGAGTCTCCCCTATAATTTCCTTCGCTTTGGGACACGCAAGGTTTAGACCTTAGCTGCTCAACACCTTCGGGACGTGGCGCAGTTTGGTAGCGCGCCTGCTTTGGGAGCAGGATGTCGCAGGTTCAAATCCTGTCGTCCCGACCATATCTTGCGGGCGTAGTTCAATGGTAGAACCCCAGCCTTCCAAGCTGATGACGCGGGTTCGATTCCCGTCGCCCGCTCCATAGGATAGTTTTAACGGCTTTGGCTCCATTTGGTGCCAGAGCCGTTTTCATATACATGCCGGGGACCCCACATCCCCTCCTAAGTTGCGGTGAAATAGTTCCTG
>USCS01000103.1 GCA_900552875.1 uncultured Collinsella sp.
AAGCCGCCACAAAGGCGCCCTGTGTGGCGGCTTCGACTCGACGTTGGCTTCACAGCGCCGCAGCGATCGCTTCAGTCACAAACTTATTGAGTGACTCACCCTTCTTTGCCGCTGCCAGCGCTGCTTGCTTGTGGAGCTCAGAGCCCGTTCTTACGTTGAACGAGCCCTTAAAAGCCCGCTCGGGTTCCTTGCCCTTCTCGGCGCAAAACTCAAGGTAATCGTCGACGGCGTCGTGGAAGCATTGCTCCACTTCTTCAGCCGTGGAGCCTTCAAATACGATTGCGTCCCTAATGCCGGCGACCATACCTGTTAGCACATGCTGTTCGGCATTGAACTCGACCGGGGCGAAATAACCTTTGTATGCCAAAACGTTACTCATGACTACCTCCGACATCTTGCAGAAAGCGAACGATGTTTCGAATGGTCCCCGCTGTCAATTCGTCAGATGGATGAGGCGCGTGCATTACGAACATCCTGCCATCTGATGGCCTGTAGAAGCGAACGCGCGATCCGGATGTCTTGCCTTTGCTGTCCATTTCAAAGCCATATGAAGCCATGACTTTTAAAAAATCCGCATACCGATAAGTTGAAGGGCAGCTAAACAGTTGGGCGATGAGTTTATCGGATCGAGTCATCCCGCCTCACATTCTGCAACTATATTCTAGTTGCAATTTCAGGTCGTTGCAAGCACCTCTACTATAGAACATGTGTGCGTATAGAACAAGTGTTCGAATCACCACTGAGAATGGGGACAGGCATCTTTGTGGTGGTCTGTGCTGTGGAGTGGGCGTCTGCGGCAGTTCGTCTCGATCTGTAACAGTAACTCGGCAAAATTGGACCTAGATGTTACAGATTGAGACAAAGGGCCGGCGTCATCCGGAAACGTCTCGATTTGTAACATCTGGAGCCAATATTGCCGCCTTAGCGTTACAGATCGAGATAAATCGGCAGACTGCGGCAAAAGAAAAAGGTAGATTTTCGGTCATGTCCCAAAAATCTACCTTTGTGCGTTAGCCCAGCAGGTCGATGACGGTAAAGCCGGCGTTGCTCTTGGCGATGACGTCTCGGCCGCCAAAGACGCAGGTGGGCGAGGTGGTTGCGATGCGCGTCACGTCGGCGCCGAGCGAGCGCAACTCACCGGGCGTGGCGGCGAGCATCTGGGCGCGGCGCTCCTCGCGTGCATGCGGATCGAGTCCGGCCAGGTAGGTCGTGTTGCGGCGTTTGGTGAGTGCGTACGGCTTCACCGGCGCGTCCATGCCGCTCACGCAGCTCACGATAAAGCCCTCAAAGGCGGCCTCGTCGGGCTCAAAGCTGCCGAGCCATTCGCCTGCGTGCGCCACGCGCTCAATCGAGGGGTCGATTGCCGGGTCGCGGTAGGTGTAGAACGCCGCCTGACGCTCGCCTGCCGCGCGGAATCCGCAGCCGTACGCACCGCCCTTCACGCGGATCTCGTTCCACAGGTAGTCATAGGAGAGTGCGTTGGCGGCAACCGCCCAGGCGCCTGTCACGTCAATGCCCAGGCGACGCGGGTCGCACGCGCTTGCCGCAAAGCAGATGTCGCTGGGGACGACAAAAGCCTCGTGGCGGTCGCGCGGCGTCGGCACCACGAGCGCGTCGCGGCCGGTATCGGCGCCGTCGCCAGCGCCCAGCCCCAGGTCGCCCGCGGCGGCCCAGTATGCGTTAAAGTCCTCGTCGCTGCCGGTAAAGCTTGCCATGCAGCCATCGGTCACAAAGATGCGCTCCGCCAGTTCGGCAAGCTTGGTACGCAGCCCGTCCACGCGCTCGTCAAAGTGGTCGAGCAGATCGCGCAGGAACAGGTAGAAGTCTACGCCCGAGAGCTGCTCACGTACCACGGCTGAAGGCGAGCTGTAGCTCATCGCGCGACCGAGTGCCGCCGAGTGTCCGTTGTTGATAAAGCCCTGCTCAAGCCCAATGCGAATCTGCGTGAGCACGTCGCGCACGCGGTCGGCATCGGCATCGAGCAAAAGCGTGCTCGACCACACCTCGCGCGGCAGGCTCGCCAGCGCATCGATCTTCTCGGACAGGGCTCCGGCGCTCACCAGCAGATAGGGGCGCACGCCGTTCACGTCGGGCTGCGTCATGACCTCGGTCGTAAAGCTCAAAAAGCCTAGCTTGCCGGCGAGCAAGTTGTCGAGCTCCTCGGCCGAGTGCTCGCGCGTGGGCAGCTGTTTGAGCAGGCGGCAGAGCAGCGTCACATAGGGCAGGTCCTCAAACGCGACGCAGCTCAGGTCGAAATACTGCATAGCGTAGGCCAGACGGTTGGTGGGGATGCCGTGGCGCAGGCAGGGGATGGGCGCGGTCGTGTCCACGACCAGCGGCGGCTCGGGGCGCGCCTCACCAATGTCGGACACGCGCAGGCGCGGCAGCGTGGCCTTGGCCTCGGGCGTGTCCTCCGCCTCCTGCGCGGCACGCAGCGCGGCCGTGCGCTCGACCACATCGGCCAGCTCGGCATCGGTCATGGCATCGCGCTTGGCTGCCAGCTCGGCGGCCTCGGCGCCCTCCGAACCCTCGGCGGCATCCACCGGCACCAGCTCGACCAGCGCCATGTGATCGTTTTCCAGCACGAGCTCGCGCAGCAGGTCCTCAAAATAGCTGCCGTCCAGCTCGCCGCGCAGTTCCTCGTACACCGGACCGTACTTGAGCGCCAGCGTTGCAGCATCGTCATCGTAGAGCCAGGTGCTCAGCGCATCGCACGCAATGGCTACGCCGTCGGCGATACCGTAGTCGCGCTGGCGCAGGTCGTATTCGTTGCTGCTGATGATAGCTTCCAGGCGCTCGCGCGGAACGCCGTGCTCGCACAGGTCGCGGCAGGCGTCCTGGAACACGCGACGCAGCTCGTGCGCCACGCCGGGCTGCGCGTTTTGCAGCATGATGAGCTCGTAGGGCTGCAGGCTCTCGGCCGCGGTGTAGCTCACCACGTTGCCGCCCAGGCCGGCGGCCAGAATGGCCTTCTTAACTGGTGCCTCGTTGGAACCCAGCAGCGCCTCGAACAGGATGTCCGCCGCGATCGTGCGCTTGCGGTCGAGTGCGCTGCCCAGCACAAGACCCAGGCCCACCAGGGCGTTCTCGGGCGTGGTGGCCATCTCGACGCGCTGATACTCGCAGGTCACGGGCGCCTGCACGCCCAGCGGATTGGGCGCCAGCGTGGACGGGTTCTCGCCGGCGGCAACGGCTGCGTCCATGCGGCGGCTCGCGGCACTCGGCTGCGACAGATATCGCTCGTCCAAAAATGCCAGCGCGCGGTCCACGTCCAGGTCGCCGTAGAGCGTTATATAAGAGTTGGAAGGATTGTAGTGGCGCGCGTGCGTGTCCAGGAACTGCTCGTAGGTGAGCGCGGGAATCGCGCGCGGGTCGCCGCCACTCTCGTGCGCATAGGCGGTGTCGGGATAGAGCGCGGCGTTGACGGCGTCGTCCAGCACGCTCATGGGATCGGACAGCGCGCCCTTCATCTCGTTGAACACCACGCCGTTATAGCGCAGCGTGCCCTCGCGCAGGCTCGCGGAGCTGCCGTCGCTCTCGCCCTCGGCGCCCTCCGGCAGGTCCAGCTCGTAGTGCCAGCCTTCCTGCTCAAAAATGGTGGGCTTGGTGTAGATGGCCGGGTTGAACACCGCATCCAGGTACACGTCCATCAGGTTGTACAGGTCCTGCTCGTTGGTGGTGGCAACGGGGTAGATAGTCTTGTCGGGGTAGGTCATGGCGTTGAGGAACGTCTGCATGGAGCTCTTGATCAGATCGACGAATGGCTCCTTGACGGGGAACTTGGCCGATCCGCACAGCACCGAGTGTTCAAGAATATGGAACACGCCGGTGGAATCGGCCGGCGGCGTCTTAAAGCCAATGGCAAAGGCCTTGTTTTCGTCGTCGCACGCCAGGTACAGCAGGCGAGCGCCCGAGGCAGTGTGGCGCAGCACGTAGGCGTCCGAGTCGAGCTCGGGCACGGTCTCGCAGCGCTCGACGGCAAAGCCGTGGCAGGTGGTACCGGGTACCAGCAGCGCGGCAGCAGCGGCGCGCGGATCGGTTGAGGTGGTGGGCATATGCAGTCTCCTTTGACGCCCCAGCGGGGGCGAATCGAGTCGAATCCTCGAGAGTATACCCATATGGGGCCGCGGCTCTGCGTCGAACTGAAGACGATGTGGGTGGACTAGCCTAGCTAGGTTGATAACGAATGCCGCGGGTAGTCGCTGCACCCCGCTAAAGTGAAATAACACCCCGTTTACCGAATCATTTAGGAAATACATGGACTCCTAAAAAGTTCTAATATAATATAAGACATCTATCTATAAGCTGCTGATTCCTTGCAAAGGTATGGTTGATATGGTTGAAGCAAATAGCGTTATCCCCCTGTACAAACAGATTGTTCGTGCGCTCTCTGATTCGATCGCCAACGGCACGTACCGCCCGGGAGATAAGCTTCCGACCGAGGCGGAGCTCATCGAGCAATTTGGCGTGAGCCGAATAACGGTTCGCTCCGCAATTAAAGAAATGGAAGATGCTGGGCTTGTTGGGAGGGCCCGTGGCAAGGGCACATTCGTTTCGTCGGACACACAGATGTATGCCGCGGACGACCGTGAGAGCTTTACCCATTCGTGCCAGCTTGCGGGAAAACAGGCGTCTACCAGGGTTCTCGCAATGGGCTGGGACTTCCCAAGCCTGCGAGACGCGAAGTTCCTGGGCGTAGACGATACCCAAAAGGTATTGCGTAGTCGTCGTCTGCGCCTTGTGGATGACAAGCCCACGATGCTGGAAACCAATAGCTATTCCGCTACGCTTTCATTTTTGGAGCATGAATCCCTCGAGGATTCGCTGATGGCGGTACTCGATCGCCAGGGGATCAAGATGGGCCCCAACACGCGTACGCTCGAGGTCTGCTATGCGAGCGAGCTCGAGGCGGCATACCTTAACGTGGAGCTGGACTCTCCGCTGCTTCTGTTTGTCGATAGACGTTATGCTCCAAGCGGCGAGCCGCTTTTCATCTCCCGTCAGGTGTACTGCACCGAGCGACTGAAGTTCTATTTGTAAATTAGAGATAGATTGGTCATTTTACCGACCAATTGCTACCGTTCGCGGATTTGGAAAATAGACACACCGCGTAGGGTAGATTGCTAATATACTTTGTTATGACAATATAGTACGTCTTATTGATATTGGAGAACTATGAATAAGATATTGCTAGCGGGTCATGGTTATCTCGCCCAAGGTATGAAGAGCTCTCTCGAGATCCTGATGGGCGCCAACGACCGAATCGAGTGTCTGTGCGCCTATGTCGATGACGACACGAGGGATGTCGCAGCGCTTATCGATGCTTGGATGGAGTCGAAGGACCCTGCCGACTCTTGGTTTGTCGTGACTGACATCTTTGGCGGCTCTGTAAACAACGAATTCATTCAGAGGCAGACCGCCGGATCGTTTACGTTGATCACCGGAATGAACTTGCCGCTGCTGGTGGAAATGGCTACACAGCTGGATTCCCTGGATGCGGACAAGGCCAAAGCTGCGGTCGAGGGATCACGTTCGTTTATCATGCTTTGTGAGGCGGCGGACATGCTTGCCGATGTCGAAGAAGAAGAGTTCTAGTTAGTTCTGGTTCGAGCCCTAGCTAAGGGCCACACCTGTCATTACCTTTATTACGTGCGGAGATGATTACGATGATTAAGCTTACGAGAGTTGATTACCGATTGATTCACGGCCAGGTCGCCATGTCTTGGACGCATGCGCTGGATGTCGATTGCATCCTGTGTGCCAGCGATGCCGTGGCAAAAGACGACATGAGAAAAGCCGCTTTGAG
>USCS01000104.1 GCA_900552875.1 uncultured Collinsella sp.
GCCGGGACAGACGACGGTTGCGGGTGAGCTGCGTCGAGCCATCGAGACGCTGCTTCGCCGTCCGATCGATCTGACGTGCGCAGGTCGTACCGATGCCGGCGTGCATGCCGTGGCTCAGTACATCAGCGTGCCCGTAACGGACGCTGAGCTCGCCCTTACGCGCCGTAGGTGGCTGCGGGCTATGGATGCCCTGCTGCCTAAAGATATCGCCATAAACGAGGTCTACAGGGCCCGTAAGGGCTTTTCTGCACGCTTTGACGCGCGTTCCCGTACGTATACGTACCGTATTGCCGATCGCGATGCGCGTCCCGTGCTGTCCCGTGGTGCCGTGTGGTGGCATCGCTATCCCTTGGACGTCGAGGCCATGTCTGCGGCCTGTCCCGCGCTTTTGGGTGAGCAGGACTTTAAGAGCTTTTGCAAGGTAGCCTCTGCCGTGGGCAAGCCTACGCACCGCTGCGTGATGCGGGCCGAGTTTGGCCATGAGGTGGCCTTTGGCGAGGATATCCTGACGTTTACCATTGAGGGCAACGCATTTTTGCATTCGATGGTCCGAACGATCGTGGGCACGCTTGTCGAGATTGGCATGCATCGCCGCGAACCCGAGTGGATGCGCGAGGTCATCGACGCTTGCGACCGTTCCGCTGCGGGCCCCACGGCTCCTGCCTGCGGCCTTACGTTTATGGGCGTGGATTACGATCCCGCCGAGCTTGTCGTGCTCGACTAGGGGAGGGCTCGACGCGTCGTGCGTCGACGCCTGTCATCTGTGGGCTGCACGTGTGCAACATCTGTTCTTGGCGTGCAATACAACCGGTGTCTCATTGCTTTTATTGCCGGGGTGTACCATGAACCACGATTTGATTCATTGCTGTCGAGAGGACGGATAATTTGGTTCGACGTGGCTCGCATCCGCGACTTTCGGTGATCCTTGTGGTAGAAGGTTCGCCCAGCTATGCGATGCGTGCGCTCGAGAGTATCCAGAACCAAGACCTCTACGATTTGCAGATTGTCGTTGTCTGCCGCGATGCTGCGCCCGGTGTGCGCCATTCGCTTCAAGTTGCTGCCGACAGGGACATCCATATTGATTTGATTGACGTCGAGGACGCGAAGCGCGGTGCTTGTCTTCGTGCCGGTTTTGCTGCCTCGCGCGGCTCTCAAATCATCGCTATGAACGCCGATGAGTGGCTTGCTCCGCAGTCCCTTTCCAAGATGGTCGATATCGCGTGCGATACAGCGGCAGACATGGTGTTCCCCACGGTGTCGCTCGACCGCTATGATGCACATCGAGAGCGCCATTCGCGCGTCTTGGATGCTACTCATATTTCCATTGATAGCAAATCTTCGATGGTGGCTGGGCTGCCTCAGTTGATTTTAGGCGGCCTAGTCGCTCAGACCTCTGGCGTGATGTACAGCCGCTCGCTGTTTGAGGCATGCCTGTCGCGCGGCAAGGCGTACCGTACGGTTGAGTTTATGGCTTATGCGCTCTCGCAGGCACGATTCGTGTCCGGCTGCGGCGACGCTTGTTTCCACGCGGTGGCACCTAAGCTTACAGATGCCTTTGATCCCACCATGTATGCCAGGATATCCGATGACACTCGAGCGCTCGACGAGCTTGCGGACTCACTCTCGGAAGCAGATAGCGGTGGTCGGCTCAAGCTGGCAAGCCAAAAGTTCTACTTTGCCGGACTGGTCGCCTGCATCGAGAATTTGTGTCTGAGCCCGCATGGGGTGTCGTCAATTGAGCGTTCCGCCCGCATGCGTGATATGCTCGAGGCGCCTCGAACCCGTCAGATGGTCGCCGCGCTCAAGGACAACCATCGGGGACTCGGTCTGTTGT
Organism: uncultured Collinsella sp.; assembly: GCA_900552875.1. Lineage (GTDB taxonomy): Bacteria > Actinomycetota > Coriobacteriia > Coriobacteriales > Coriobacteriaceae > Collinsella. The sequence goes on from USCS01000104.1 coordinate 1,835, forward strand.
TTGGGCCGATCGCCAGCGCCAAGCCCACGCGCTGCGTGATGTGTACGCATCTGGCAGCTTTTCTTAACCGGACGGGTGCAAAAACCGCCTAAACGGTTCATTTCGAAACAAATTTGCATAGAATTGTTTCGAAATGCGTTCTTATACACAAAAGCCTTCAAATAGCGTTAAACTATTCAATCACTGATTGATTGTCTCCGCCATCTTTTGGAGAGAGGGTTTGTATGGCTAAAAAACGCAATGGGCGCCAGGATGCCATTAGAGATATTGTGCGCAATAAGGACGTCCGTACGCAGCGCGTGCTGGTCGATGAGCTCCGTGCTATGGGCTTTGATTGCACGCAGGCGACTGTCTCTCGCGATATTGCCGATATGGGGCTGCGTAAGCTCCCCGAGGGTATCTATGTTCTGGCAGAGGACCTGCACCTGCAGCGTATGGTTTCCGAGCTCGTAACGGGCGTTTTGCGTACCGATAATCTGGTTATGATCAAGGCTCAGCCTGGCACGGCTTCCGGCATCGCCGCCGCCGTTGATGCGGCAGAGTTGCCCGATGTGCTTGGCTCGCTTGCCGGCAACGATACGATTTTGGTTATTGCCCAGACGGCCGAGGACGGCGAGCGTCTCGAGGCGCTGATCAATAAGCTGAGCAATTCTCGCAAGTAGGCGTGCGGGTCGTGCGCTCGGCCCTGCGCGCGCTGACATAGTTGCCTGTAAGGGGGTATCGACGAGGGTCGGTACCCCCTTTTTGTTTGCCGGTATAAAGACCGCCTGCCAGGTCGCTTTAAACTAAAAGGCCCCCGAGCAGTTGAATAAGCTGTTCGGGGGCCTTGTTGCTTATGGCCGGATGATTTCTAGCCGACCGTATCGTCAGGCGTGGGCGAGGGGTCGGGAGTGGGCGTGGGCGTAGGCGTGCCGCCATCGCCGCCGGTCGAACCACCGGTGGAGCCGCCCGTCGAGCCACCGGTCGTACCGGTGCCGCCGGTGGTGTCGCCGCCCGTGGTCTCGGTGGTCGTGGTCGTCGTGGTAGTCGTTGTAGTGGTGGTTTCCTCTTCGTCCTCGTTCTCGTCCTTGTCCTTGTCGTCGTTCTCCGTCTTCTTGGTGTTGTTGGTGCCGTAGAACTTCCAGACGCTGTTGTTCTTATAGGTGGGCGCCGTTCCGGTCGCAAACTCCTCGCGCTCGGTACCGGTCAGAACGGTGTTCATAAACCGCTTGAAGACAGGCAGGTTGGTGCTGTCGCCCAGCAGGTCCGTGCCGTATTTTTGGATGGGGATCTCGCCCGCGGAATAGCCGGTCCACAGGGCGCACGCCAGCTGCGGGGTATAGCCGCAGAACCACAGGTTGGTGGTGTTGTCGGTGGTGCCCGTTTTGCCGGCATAGGGCTGGTTGACGCTCAGAGCGCCAACAGCACCCGTACCGCCGCCCTGCATGACGCCGGTCAGAACATCGGTGACCGCGGCGGCCTCGCCCTCGGTAAGCACCTGTGAGGGATTGTCGGTGTGCTGGTACAGCACCGAACCGGTACGAGAGTCAATCTCGGTGATGGCGATCGGCTGGCGATAGTAGCCGCCGTTGGCAAACGTCGCGTAGGCAGCGGCCATCTCGAGCGGCGAAATCGAGCCGGTGCCGTGCGTCATGACGGGAACGTCCTCGATGTTGTCCTTGGCGGGATCGATGCCGAGCTTTTTGACGAGCGAGATGATCTTGCTGTTGCCGACGGCTTCCGCCACCTGGATGTAGCCGGTGTTGGAGGAGTATGCCGTCGCCTGCTTAAGCGTGATGTTGCCATAGCTATGGTTGGCGTAGTTTTGGACCTCGGTCGTGGTGCCCTTGGCCTTGAGCGGCGAGTTGCAGTTGAGGGTGACGTTGGGGTTCATGCCGTTTTGGATGGCAGTTGCCAGCGTAAAGGCCTTAAAGGTGGAGCCGACGGGACGCTTGGCCGTGGCATGGTTTACGTGGTTCTCGTCGGCGTTGTAGTCATAGCCGCCCACCATGCACTTGATGTAGCCGGTCTTGGGGTCGACGACGACCATGCCCATGTCCAGGCCGTCGAGTGAGAGCGTGTCGAGCTGCTCGCGGACGGCATTCTCTGCCACCTGCTGCATCGTGGGGTCGATGGTGGTCTTGACGGTCAGGCCGCCCTTAAAGAGCACGTCGGTCGAGAACTCCTGCTCCAGCAGCTGCTTAACATAGGCGACAAAGTAGGGCTGCGAGTATACGTCAACGCCGCTGCCCGAGATTTCGGTCACGTTGAGGGTGATGGGCTCGGCCTGTGCGGCATCGTGCTCCTCCTGCGTAATGTGGCCCAGGCGCAGCATGTTGTCGAGGACCTTGTTGCGACGGGACAGCGCCAGGTCGGGGTTGACCGTGGGGTCGTACTGCGAGGGCGAGTTGGGAAGGCCGATCAACAGCGCGGCCTCGCTCAGGGTGAGGTCTGCGGCGCTCTTGGACAGGTAGGTCTCGGCGGCGGCCTCAATACCGTAGGCGCCGTGACCGTAATAGATGGTGTTGAGGTACATCATGAGGATCTCGTCTTTGGAGTACATGTCCTCCATCTTTACGGCGATGTAGGCCTCGCGCACCTTACGCTCGATGGTCGAGTCGAACTGCTCCTCCTGCAGGATGGTGTTGCGCACCAGCTGCTGGGTGATAGTCGAGGCGCCTTCGTGCCCGCCGCCGAGGGTTGCCACCGCAGCACGCGCGATACCCCACAGGTCGATACCGCCGTGCTCGTAGAAGCGCTCGTCCTCGACGTCAACGGTGCCCTGTAGCACGTAGGGGGAGACCTTGTCCTTGGTGATGGACTTGCGGTTTTGCGTGTAGAAGCTCGCGATCTTGTTGCCGTTGCAGTCGACGATCTCGGTGGGCTCGCTCACCAGATACGCGTTGGCGTCGGTGTAGTCGGGCAGATCGGACAGCCAGCGGTTGACGTTGCCGACCATGCCGATGCCAAATGCCACGCCCGCAATCAGCAAAAAGCCCAAAAACGAGAGCAGGATTATGGGCAGGGCATGCGTCTTTGAACGGCTGCGTCCCTGTCGTTGGCGAGGACCCATATATTGACCTCCAGGTATGTCGTGCCGGACGGCGGATGTGCCGTCGGGGCAGGATGGACATAAGTTATTACACGATAAACCAAACGGGGCGCGCGAGGCCTCGTGTATGCTGGAAGACGGCATTTTTCAGAGTGAATGCATACCTTGGTAAGGAGTTTGCCGATGGCGATTCGGGCGATGGGGCCGAGCGGACAACACAAGACTGGATTGGATGCTGCCGGTGCGGCGCTGCCCGAGCTGCTGGCGCCGGCGGGCGGGCTCGACCAGATGTTTGCGGCCATCGCCGCGGGCGCCGATGCCATCTATGCGGGGTTGGGCGGCTTTAACGCCCGTGTGAGTGCGCACGGTTTTACCGACGACGAGTTTGCGCGCGGCTGCGCCGTGGCGCATGCCCATGGCGTGCGTGTGTACGTGACGCTCAACGTGTTCGTGTTTGACGATGAGTTGTCCGACGCGGTGGCGTTGGGAGCTCATGCACTGGAGCTGGGCGCCGATGCTCTGATTGTCGCCGATGCCGGGCTGGCCTGCGCGCTGCGCGCGGCGATTCCCGGGGTCGAGATTCACCTGTCCACGCAGGCGGGCGTTCATAGCGAAGGCGCCGTGCGACTTGCCGCCGATGAGCTGGGGGTCGAGCGCGTGACGACGGCACGCGAGCTGACGGTCGACGAGATTGCGGCGCTATGTGCCACGGGCGTGCCCATCGAGGTATTCTGCCACGGTGCGATTTGCATCGGCTATTCGGGGGCGTGCGAGTTCTCGGCCCTGCGGCGTGGGCGCTCGGCGATGCGCGGCGACTGCACGCAGCCGTGCCGTCTGGCGTACGACCTGGTGGACGAGGCGGGGCAGAGCGTTGTCGCCGTCGAGGGAGATCGCCTGCTGTGCCCGCGCGACTATCT
>USCS01000105.1 GCA_900552875.1 uncultured Collinsella sp.
CGGCATGTAGCCGATGGTGCCGCCGCGCGAGCCGCCAAAGCCACCGGCGGACGACAGTCGCGCCATGCCAAAGTCGGTGAGCTTTACATTGCCCGAGTGGTCGATGAGCACGTTGGCGGGCTTAATGTCCAGGTGGAGTACGCCATTACTATGGGCGAAGGTGAGCGCCTGGCCCAGGGCATCGGCAATGGCCGCGGTCTCGTCAAAGGTGAGCGAATAGCCGTCCACGCGATGCAAAAACTCGGCTAGCGACATGCCGTCGACATATTCCATGACCAGGTAGGCATAGGCGGTGTCGTGCGTAAAGTCGATAACCTGCACGATATTGGGATGTTGAAGCATGGCTGCGGTGTGCGCCTCGCGCAGCACATCCATGATGTCGCTGGCAGGCATGCCGGCGCCGCCTGTGAGGGGGATGCGCTTAATGGCGACGCGGCGGCGCAGGTGCGTGTCGCGGCAGATCTCAATGGAGCCAAAACCGCCGGTCGCAAGCGTCTCGAGCGGCTGGTACCGCTTGAGCAGCTCGCGAGAGCTGGTGCCCTCCAAGGGAACGTCCGGCGAGAACCGGGCGGTATGTTGCGAGAAAAGCGGCATGGCCAACCCTCGTGCGTTTAAAGTTCGTTTGCGAGCGGTAGGCGCGGGGCCGGTCCGTTCGCGGTGGCATAGATGCTGCTAGTGTAGCACGCTCGGGCGGATGGCGAGGATAACGGGATGTGAGGCTGCCTGTCTGGCTTGGCCTTAGTGCTTCTTCTTGTTCTTCTTCTGCTTGCGCTGCTTGCCCTTGGCGTCCTTGGGCTTGTCGCCCTGCTTGGCCTCGGCGGCGGCCTTCTCGGCCTTCATTTTCTTCTTCTTGGTCTCGATGCGGAGTTTTTTGTTGATGCGGGCCTTGAGGAAGGGACCGAACTGCTCGGCATCGCCACGGACGAAGGTGTCCTTGGGGATCGTCACGCCCTGGTCGGCGAACATGGCCACAAAGATGCGCTCGCCGTCGAGTACGTGGTCGAGCTTGTCAAACGGGAAGAACTGCGACTTGCCGCTCTTGCCCCAAACCATCAGGCCGTCCTCGTTGGCGGCGACGCGGCGATAGCGGCCACCCATGGACTCGTCGGCCTCGACGGCGTCGATAAAGTCGCGGGCGAGCGTGTGGTGCAGGTTCTTGCTCCACCAGGCCAAAAAGGCGCCGAACACGATCAGCACGACGCCGAACTTGATCCAGCTGCCGCCGGCCACCAGCATGCCGATGCCGATGAGCGCGGCAATCGCGGCGGCGACGTACAGGGAGCCACGGCGCCTGGGCGAGGCGACCAGGCGGGCGAAGTCGGTGACGAGGTCGTTTTCGTACTGATACTCGTTGAGGTACAGGATGCCGTCATCGGCCGCGGCCTGCGCCTCGAGCGCGACCTCGACCTGGTCGGCTGCTTCGGAGGGAATGAGGTTGCTCTCTGCGTCTGCCATGCTCTTTGGACTCCTATCGCGGCGGGCTCGCCGTACGGGTTATTATGGAATGCAGTATGCCGTGCGACCGCATGGCCGCCGCGGCAACAAGACTCAGTATACCCGGGGGAGCACCCATGGAATCGTTGTACCGAAAGTATCGCCCGCTCACCTTCGACTCCGTGGTGGGCCAGCAGCATATCGTCTCGACGCTCGAGCACGCCATCACCGAGGGGCGCCTGTCCCACGCCTACCTGTTCTGCGGACCGCGCGGCACGGGCAAGACCACCATGGCGCGCATTCTGGCCAAGGCGCTGCTGTGCCGCAATGCCGAGGCGGCGCGCGCCGAGGGTGCAAGCGGCTGCATGCCCGACGGTACTTGCGAGGAGTGCGAACTCATTGCCGAGGGCAACCACCCCGATGTCTACGAGCTCGATGCCGCAAGCCGTACCGGCGTGGACAACGTGCGCGAGGAGATCATCAACTCCGTCAACTTTGCCCCGGTGCGCGGCAAGTACAAGATTTATATCATCGACGAGGTCCACATGCTCACGACGGCGGCGTTCAACGCGCTGCTCAAGACGCTTGAGGAGCCGCCGGCACACGTGATCTTTGTGCTGTGCACCACCGACCCGCAAAAGATTCTGGAGACCATCCTCTCGCGCTGCCAGCGTTTCGATTTCCATCGCATCGGCAACGAGGATATTGAGCATCGCCTGGCATACGTGTGCGAGCAGGAGGGCTTCGATTACGACGACGAGGCGCTGGCTATCGTGGCGCGCCATGCCAAGGGCGGCATGCGCGACGCGCTCTCCACGCTGGAGCAGCTGAGCGTTTTTGGCAACGGTTCTGTGCATGCGGACGATGCCCGCTCGCTTTTAGGCGAGGTTTCGGACCAGATTCTGGGCGAGTTTTCCCGAGCCATTGCCGATCGCGATGTTGCCGAGCTCTATGGACTGATTCGTGCGCAGGTCGAGGAAGGAAACGATCTGCTGGAGCTGACGCGCGACCTGGTGGCGCATGTGCGTGACGTGTACGTTGCCTGCGTTGCCGGTGCCCGTGCCGAGCTGTTTGAGGGCGGCTCCGAGCAGGCCGAGGCGCTTGCTGCCGAGGCCGCTGCCTTTGGCGAGCATCCTGCCGACCGCCTGGCCCGTGTGCTGACAGTGCTCGACGATGCCGCACTGGAGATGAGGGGCGCGAGCGACGTGCGCCTGGTGCTCGAGATTGCCTGCACGCGTCTGGCACGTCCCGAGGCCGATTTGACGATTGAAGCTTTGGCTGAGCGCGTAGCTCGCTTGGAGGCCATGGTTGCCAACGCCGCCGTTCCGGCGAGCGTGGCTGCTGCTCAGGTCGCCGCGCCTGCAGCATCCGTACCCGCTGCTGCCCAGCAGCCGACGCTCATTTCGGGCGTCCGTGCTGCTGCTCCGGCGGCATCCGCTGCCCCTGCTGCTACGTCCGCGCGCCAGGGCGGTATGCCTTGGGACCGTGGTACTGCCGCTCCGGCTGCCCAGCCTGCGCCCAAGTCCGCGGCTCCTGCGCCGGCGCCCAAACCTGTAACGCCTGCACCTCAACCCGTTGCGGCTCCGGCCCCCGCGCCTGCCACCGTTCCGGCACCTAAGCCCCAGTCCAACAATGCCGCCCAGGTTGCCGCCGCCGGTGCTGCCGAGACGCCCGCGGTCGAGGATGCCGGTGAGCTCCAGCGCAAATGGGCCGAGGTCGTCGAACGCGTCAAGGCTCGTCAGGCCTCCTACGCAGGGCTTTTGCTCAATGCCCGCGCCACAGCAGACGACGGCTCCAAGCTCACGGTCTCGTTCCCCGCGGGCTCGACCTTTGCCATCAAGATGCTCGGACGCGCCGACACGCAGTCGGTGGTCCTGCCGACAGTCAGTGCGGTCTTCGGTCGTCGCATCGTCGACTACGTCCTGGATGGAGGTGGCACGCTGGCTCCTCAACATGAGGAGCATTCTCCATCTGCACGGGCTGCGGCATCTGCGGACCCGCAACCCGTGTCCTCGGCGGCCCCTGCATCCTCGAACGTCAGCGCGACGCAGCCAAAAGCGGCACCCGCTGCGCCCAAACCGGCTGCTCCGGTCCCCGCGCCCAAGCCCGCCGCCGCGCCTGCGCCCAAGTCATCCGACCTGGGCAAAGCCCCCTGGCTGCGCTCCGACAACCCCGCTGGCGCTCCTGCCACGGGCAAGCTCCCGACCGAGCCCGCACCCCGAGCGCCCGAGCGCGCGTCCGCTCCCAAGGCTCAGCCGTCTGCGCAGTCTGCACCGTGGGAATCCGAGCAGGTGCCCTACGATGACGCCATGGTCGGCGGCTTTGCAGGCGATGCGAGCGGGGACGATCTGCCTCCGTTCGACGTGCCGGGTGCGACGCCCGCGCCCAAGCCCGCTGCAACTGCCCCCAAAGAGGAGGACGCTCCTGCAGCTCCCTGGGAGTCCAACCCCGGCGCCGGCAGCCCCTTCGGCCACCAGGGCGCAGCCCCGAGCATCCCGCAGACCGAGGACGAGGCCAAAGACCTCATCCGCAGCGTCTTCGGTCAGGCCACCATCTTCAAACCGGTGGAGTAGCTGTACGGGCGGGTATGCTGCTCAAGAAGAGATCTCTTTGTCCGGGCGCATCTGTATTTCGGACATGTGTAGTGTGGTGCCGCGTATGTCGCATTTGAGCAGACAGGTGCGTGACGGTCGGCCTAGGATGCTGAGGTCGATACGATACGTCGCATGGCTGTCCGTGTACTCGACTTGCTCGGCGTTAATGGTTGCTCCGATTGCCAAATAAACGCCTAGCTCGGCATCGACAATCTTGAAGTCCTTTATCTTGACCTTGAACTCTTGATAGAGGGACGGGCTGTTGTAGTAGACGGTTCGGGTTCCGTCGGTGCACTCATCGGTCGTCTCCCATTTGACGACGGGCTGGTCCGAGCTGGCTATCAGCAGTTCTGCTCCAAAAGCTATGGCATGGGTGATGACAACCAGCAATGCCCAGCCGGCAAAGAGATAGATAACCAAATATAGAGCGGGGTGTTTTGAGCGGATGTTTTGGAGCGCGTCGGGGGCATTCATGGGGCACCTCCAAATTGCTATCTATGACAATCAAATTATACCCTGCCGCCATGTGCGCCGCCTCGAGCGGCGGTTCGGCATTTAGCTATTTAGTGGCACATATGAAATGCCGGATTCGGCTCTACTAGATTGAGTGTGCGATATTATGCAGCCTTGCATAATTCGACCTTGCATAATCTTTGCGTGCGGTTTGTATTGGAGGACATGTATATCGACTGAGGTAGCGTGTCCGCCCCGCTCGCTGGCCTCGCGCCGTGGTACGATTTTTGAGTTTGAAAGTCCCGCCGCGCTCCGGCTGCCTCTGCAGCTCGTCGCGCGGCCGCACGTAAAGGAGCCATCATGGCCGGTATGAACATGCAGCAGATGATGAAGCAGGCCCGCAAGATGCAGGAGCAGCTTGCCGCCGCGCAGGAGAACCTCAAGTCCCAGACCGTCGATGCCTCTGCCGGCGGCGGTATGGTCAAGGTGACCGTTAACGGCGAGATGGAGCTCGTCAACCTCACCATCGACCCCGATGCCCTCGATCCCGAGGACGTCGATATGCTGCAGGACATGATCATGGCTGCCGTCAACGAGGCCGTCCGCGGCGTCAACGAGCTCGCCAATAAGCAGATGGGCGCCATCACCGGCGGCCTCAACATCCCGGGCATGCCGTTCTAAGACACGCATATATATGAGTGCGAATCACAGCCTGCAAAAACTGCTCGATGAGCTGGGCCGTCTGCCGGGTATTGGCCCCAAGTCGGCCCAGCGCATCGCCTATTACCTGCTCGAGGCCGATGCCGAGGAGGCCCGCCGCCTGGCCGAGGCCATCCTGGAGGTTAAGCAGGAGGTGCACTTTTGCAGCCGCTGCTTTAACTACGCCACGGCCGACGAGTGCTCCATCTGCCAGGACCCGATGCGCGATACCACTCGCATTTGCGTTGTGGGCGAGCCGCGCGACGTCCAGGCAATCGAGCGCACGGGCAGCTACCATGGCCTGTACCATGTGCTGGGCGGCGTGATCAGCCCCATGGACAAGATTGGCCCCGAGCAGTTGCACATCCGCGAGCTGCTGGCGCGTCTGGGCCACGAGGATATCCATGAGGTCATCATCGCCACCAACCCCAATATTGAGGGCGAGACCACGGCGAGCTACCTGGCCCGCACTATCAAGCCGCTGGGCGTCGAGGTGTCGCGTCTGGCGAGCGGCCTGCCCGTGGGCGGCGACCTGGAGTATGCCGACGAGCTTACGCTTGGCCGCGCCATCGAGGCCCGTCGCGCGATTTAGGTGGCGAG
>USCS01000106.1 GCA_900552875.1 uncultured Collinsella sp.
CCACGGCGCTCTCTAAGATCAAGGAGCAGCAGACTCAAATTGTTAAGGTCGAGGGCAAGGACGGCAAAAAGGCTCCGCAGCGCACTCAGCACAACGAGATGTCCAACCGCAAGATTGCCGAGGAAATTGCGATCATCCAGGCTTGGATTGAGCAGAATCGCGGTGCCGACACGCCGGTCGCTTCGCGTCGCCAGCGCGCCTACCAGATTTTTAACGATGAGAAGGCCTTTGACGGCAAGCACGGCGAGCGCCTGATTCGGCGTATGACCGAAAAAGGTATCAGCATGCAGGCGATTAAGGTCGCCCCCAACCGCCCCGTGCACTTTACGGGTTTCTTTACGCTGGGCGCCGACAAGCCGTTCATTATGGTCGAGAACCTAGACACCTATGACGAAATCGTCAAGCTCCTGCGCGGCCGCAAGCACGCCAAGCTTTTTGGCACCAAGGTGGGCGGCGTGATCTTTGGCGGTGGCTGTAAGGCGAGCGTTTCGCACGCACTGGATGATTATCTGGCCGAGATCGGCTATCGCTTTAACTATGTCTACTACGTGGGCGACATCGACCGAGAGGGTGCGCGCATTGTCGAGCAGACCCGTAACGCCAATGTGGTAGAGATTCGCCTGCATGCCGGTATGTATCGCGCCATGCTTGCCGAGCACAAGCGTCGCGTGAAGGCCGGCGGAGAGTGCGAACCCGCAGCTGCCAACCAGGGTGTGCCGCAGAACCTGGCGGCGACGATCAAGGATCTGCCCATGGTCACGCGCGTGCAGTTCCGCAACGTGCTGCGCGAGGGCGGACGCATTCCACAGGAGATTCTGATGACCGCCGACTATCGGGATGGCGACTCGGGAAGCTTCGACCGCATGCTGAACAACTAAATTCCGCTCTCCCGGGGCCTGTCGTGGCTTGGTTGTTGCATGCGGCTCGCTTTTCGGAACGGGGCTGATAGGCGTGCCTCAAAAAATCTACCCCAGTCGCTGTGTAGGGTGTCTATAAAGAGCCGTGGCCAAAAAACATCAAATATGAGTACTGATATTCTTTTAGTAGCAGTAATTTTGACCACATTTAAGGTGATTTGACGTGTCGATCGAGCAGATAAGCTGCCGTATCTCCTCAAGTGTTCATTAAAGGAAGACCTTGATGCGAATAAATCTCATTAAGATCTTCTTTTATTAACGAAAATAATGTAGCTACAACGGTAACAGTACTCATATTTGCCGTTTTTTGGCCACAGTCCTTCGGAGGGTCCTCGAAAATAGTCCCGAGCCGGCACTTTAGGAACGTCCCTAAGTGCCGACACCGCGTCTGCCTGCGGTGGCCGCGCGCCGCTGCGTCGCTCCGCATCCTTGCGGGTTCGGATCCCTCCGCTTGGCGGCGTTGGCTCGATTTGCTTGACGTGAGGGGCTCTTGGCTGGTGTGGGACGGAGGGATTCCGCGTCCGCCTGGTCGGCGGCCGCGCCCCGCTGCGTCGCTTCGCTCCTTGCGTGCTGCGCTGGAAAACGCTTCGCGTTTCCTCAGCTCCGCACCCTTGCGGGTTCGAATCCCTCTGCGATGGGCCCAAAAAAGAAAGGCTCCCATTGCTGGGAGCCTAACAATTCAGTGGTGGGCGATGAGGGATTCGAACCCCCAGCCTTGTGCGTGTAAAGCACCTGCGCTAACCGTTGCGCCAATCGCCCGTGCGGAGAGAGTATAGCAAAACAATCGCCCCATTCACCTCATATCCATTAAAGGTAACTCGCGCGTGTCACAGCGGAGCTGATTCAGTTGAGATTGCCTGAACATTCCGCCCCTCTTTACGCCCTCGGGTATACTCAAAAGCTACTGATTCGATTTGATGCCCAGCAACAGCAGAGGGGATAGTATATGTGCGGTTTTGTCGGTTTTGTCGGTGGGACGGATAACCAATCCGAGGTGCTCACCAAGATGATGGACCGCATCGTCCATCGCGGTCCCGACATGGGCGGTCAGTTTATCGACGGCCGCGTTGCCCTGGGCTTCCGCCGCCTGTCGATCCTCGACCTGACCGAGGCCGGCGCTCAACCCATGGCCAACGAGGACGGCAGCGTCGTCATTGTCTTCAACGGCGAGATCTACAACTTCCAAGAACTCCGTTCCGAGCTCGAGGCCAAGGGCTACAAGTTCCACTGCGGCGCCGACACCGAGAGCCTCCTGCACGGCTACGAGGAGTGGGGCGAGGCCGTCCTCGATCGCCTGCGCGGTATGTATGCCTTCGTCATCTGGGACAAAAAGAAGAACAAGCTTTTTGGCGCCCGCGACATCTTTGGCATCAAGCCGCTTTACTACTATCCCATGGCCGATGCGGGCGACGGCGCTCCGGGCGTGCTCTTTGGTTCCGAGATTAAGAGCTTCCTGGACTACCCGCACTTCCACAAGGCGGTCAACAAAAAGGCCCTGCGTCCGTACATGACGCTGCAGTATTCGGCAACCGAGGAGACCTTCTTCGAGGGTGTCTACAAGCTGCCGCCGGCGCACTACTTTACCGTCGATATCCCGACCGGCAAGATGAACATCGAGCGCTACTGGGATTGCGATTACTCTGCCGTCGAGAAGCCGTTCGAGGAGTACGTCGACGAGCTGGACGAGGTCGTGCACGAGAGCGTCGAGGCCCATCGCATCGCCGACGTCAAGGTCGCGTCGTTCCTCTCCGGTGGCGTCGACTCCAGCTACATCGCCGCTTGCCTCATGCCCGACAAGACCTTCTCGGTGGGCTTTGACTACAAGAACTTCAACGAGACCAACTACGCCAAGGAGCTTTCCGATAAGCTCGGCGTCGAGAACGTTCGCAAGATGATTACCGCCGACGAGTTCTTCGGTGCGCTCGAGGACATCCAGTATCACATGGACGAGCCGCAGTCCAACTTGTCTTCCGTGCCGCTGTGGTTCTTGGCCGAGATGGCCCGCAAGGACGTCACCGTCGTGCTTTCGGGCGAAGGTGCCGACGAGCTCTTTGGCGGCTACGCCTACTACGAGGACACGGTCCCGGTGCGCAAGTACAAAAAGATGGTGCCGCTGCCCATCCGTCGCGCGCTCGGTAACCTGGCGCTGCATATGCCGTACTTCAAGGGACATAACTTCCTGGTCAAGGGTGCCGAGATCCCCGAGAAGTCGTTCCTGGGACAGGCTCTGGTATGGCCGGAGCGCGAGGTCGACGGCGTGCTCAAGCCCGAGTACAACACCGGCGACGGCGCCTTCGAGCTTGCCGCTCCCATCTACGCGCGCGTGAAGGGTCAGCCCGAGCTGGTCAAGAAGCAGTACCTGGACATGAACATGTGGCTCCCGGGCGACATTCTGCTCAAGGCCGACAAGATGTGCATGGCGCACTCGCTGGAGCTGCGCGTGCCCTTCCTGGACCGCAAAGTCATGGAGTTCGCCGAGCACATTCCCGACCGCTACCGCATCAACGAGAACGGCAACAAACAGGTACTCCGCCACGCTGCCAACAAGTCGCTGCCCGATGAGTGGGCCACCCGTCCCAAGGTGGGCTTCCCGGTGCCGATTGTCTACTGGCTGCGCGAGCAAAAGTGGTACGACTATGTCAAGGAGTACTTCACCGCGCCGTGGGCAAGCGAGTTCTTCGATACCGATGAGCTCATGCACCTGCTCGATCTGCACTTTGCGGGCAAGGGCGATTTCCAGCGCAAGATCTATACGCCGCTCGTGTTCCTGGTGTGGTACAAGCGCTTCTTTATCGACGAGGACCAGCCCGCTGTTCAGGCTGCCTAGCCTCGGCTTACGAACGCCTGCGCGTAACGGCTCCTCCGGGAGCCGTTTTTGCGTGGGTGCGTTTCAGTTACTATAAAACCGTCCCTGCCAAATGGCTGAGAAAGGTGAAAGATGCACCATTCGGATTCCGCGACCGTGACCACGGTCGATACGCTTGCCAAGCTTCTCGATGTGTGCGGCGAGCTGCGCTCATCAGAGCAGGTTGACGAGCGTGCCGTGACCGGCTGCTCGTTTGATTCGCGCGCGGTCTCGGCAGGTGACGTATTCTTTTGCAAAGGTGCTGCCTTTAAGCCCGCGTTTTTGAGCATGGCGCTCGATGCGGGCGCCGTCGCATTTGTGTGCGAGGAGTCGCTGGTCGAGTCTCTGGAGCCGCTGGCGCAGGAGAGCGGTGCTGCGATGCTGGTTGTTGATAGTGTTCGCACGGCCATGGCCCTGTTGCCGCCGGAGGTCTACGACCGTCCCGACCACGACGTCAAGATCGTGGGTATCACCGGTACCAAGGGAAAGACCACGGCCGCTTTTATGCTCCAGTCGATTATCAAAGCGGCGGGCGAGTCCTGCGGCATGATCGGCTCGGTGAGTACCGACGATGGCATCGAGTGCTACGAGAGCACCAATACTACGCCCGAGGCCCCCGAGGTCTGGCGCCATATCGCCAACTGCCGCACGTCCGGTCGCCAGTCCATGGTCATGGAGGTTTCGAGCCAGGCGCTCAAGTACCAACGCGTCGAGAATCTGCCGTTTGACGTGGCGTGCTTCCTCAACATCGGCCGCGACCACATCTCGCCGATCGAACACCCCACGTTTGAGGATTATTTTGAGAGCAAACTCAGGATCTTTGACCAGGCAAAGACCGCCGTGGTGAATCTAGGCACCGAAGAGGTTGACCGTGTGCTAGAGGCAGCGTCGACGGCCGATCGCTTGGTGACCGTTGGGGTCGAGCATCCCGAGGCGAGCCTGTGGGCAAGCGACGTACGCATGGTCGGCTTTAGCATCGAGTTCAACTTGCATGGCCTGTGTGCCGACGAGTCCGAGACGGGGGAGAAGGTCCTGCTGGGCATCGCGGGCGACTTTAACGTGGAAAACGCGCTGGTCGCTATCGCCGCTGCGCGCGAGATCGGCATCGGTATCGAGGCTATCAAGAAGGGCCTCTCCAAACTGCGTGTGCCGGGCCGTATGGAGGTCGTGGAGTCGAAGGACGGCCGCGTGATCTGCGTCGTCGACTATGCGCACAACCAGCTTTCGTTCCGTTCGCTTTTCTCGTCGGTGAAGCGCGCGTTTCCCGCTAGCCCCGTCATTGCGCTGTTTGGCGCTGCCGGCGGCAAGGCGCAGGAGCGCCGCGAGCAGCTTCCGCGCGAGGCCGCACCGTATTCCGACCTGATGATCTTTGCCAACGAGGATCCAGCTCACGAGGACCCGATGAAGGTCTGTCGCGAGCTTGCCGAGCATGTTCCCGACGATACGCCGAACAAGATCATCCTCGACCGCGAAGCCGCTGTGCATGCGGCGTTCAAGGCGGCGCGCGAGGAGTACGTCAACCCCGATGCTCCCACCATTGTCTTGCTGCTGGCAAAGGGTGACGAAGAGCTCATGCACGTGGGCGACGAGTTCGTGCCCATCGAGAGCGACCTTTCGTTGGCCAATCGTCTGATCGATGTTACCCAGTTTGACTAATGAACCATGATGGCGGCGGCGCCCTGAGTGCGCTGTCGCCATAAGCGTGTTCCCTCAATCAAAACATGCCGTCCAAGTCCAAACCCTTCTACGTAAACGGAGTAACCATGTCCCACAATACCCTGCCGACCGTCGCTGAGCTTTCGGGCGAGATGCGCGAGCGCTTGGCCAAGGTCAAGTACGTCTTTACCGACCTGGATGCCACGATGCTCGCACCCGGCTCGTGCGTGCTGCGCGACAACGACGGCAACCCCTCGACCAAACTCGTCGAGGCCGTCGTGGCGCTCGCTCGCGCTGGTATTCA
>USCS01000107.1 GCA_900552875.1 uncultured Collinsella sp.
TTGACTGCTTCACATGTGAAGCAGTCAAAATAGCCCCGTCCCAAATTAGCTACCCTTGCACCAAAAATGAGCGTGGATAATCTCCCGGTTTTGGCCTGCGTGGGGGCTCAAAGTGGGAGATTATCCACGCTCGTGATTTGAGTGTCCGAAAATCCACGCTCGTTTGGTCGGTGCATGTCTACGCAGCGTAGGTTGTCGAGGGCAGTCTTCAAATGGATACTGACTCTTGAACCGGTTCGCTCCATTCCTCCAATCTGATCGGACATCTCATGAACCAGACACCGCAAAGCAATGTCCCCCATACTTTTTTGGCGGCACATGCCATCAAGCGGCTGCGCGAAGATCGCGGCCTCACCCAGCGCGCCCTGGCGGAAAGCCTTGGCGTGACCGATAAAGCCGTCAGCAAGTGGGAGTCCGGCCGCGGCCTTCCCGACATTTCCCTCGTTGAGCCTTTGGCCCAGAGACTCGGCATAAGCGTGGCTGAGCTTTTGGCTGGTGACATTCGGGCCAACGCCAACCGTGCAGGCAATATGCTCAAAGGCGTCTTTTACGTTTGCCCTATCTGCGGAAACGTTGTGCACGCGCTCGGAGAAGGCAGCTTTAGCTGCTGCGGCTCCACGATGTTTCCCCAGGAGGCCGAAGAGCCGGACGCGGACCACGCCTTTTCCATCGAGCGCATCGAGGACGATTGGTACGTCACGCTCGACCATCCCATGACCAAGGATCATTACATTAGCTTTGTGGCATATGCGACTATGGATGGCATCTGTTTAAAGAAGCTCTATCCTGAGCAATCGGTGCAACCGCGCTTTCATATCATCGGACGCGGCAGAATGTACCTCTACTGTAACCAGCACGGACTCTTTGTTTTGCCGACGCCTCGCAAGTAAAAGCCCGCTGTCCGTCCGATGCCCCTGCGCCAACGAGTTGCGGTGGAATAGTTCCTGAAAGTGCTGGTTTAGAGCCTAAACAGGAGCTATTTCACCGCAACTTAGGAGGGCGATTGGAGGCGCGGTGGGGCCGGATTGTTATTTGAGGCCGGGGAGGCGGGTGTAGGGGAACGAGCGCTCTAGGAACTCGGCGCAGCGGGCGTAGTCTTTGGCGAAGTAGCTGCTGTAGAGCGAATCGAGCACGTATTGCACGGCGATGTGGCTGGCGAACTGCGTGATGCGGTGCGTCATGCTCTCGTGGTCGCTCACCGTGAGGTAGGCGGCAAAGCCGGGGTGCAGGCGCGCACAATAAGGTGTGCCGATGACAATGACGGGAACATGTCGGCTGCTGAGGATCGGCAAGATTTCCTTGAGGTTGGGCGCAAGGCCGCTGTAGGAGATTACGATCGCCACATTGCCGGAATCCGAGGCGAGCGCCGTGCGCACCTGGGCCTCGGTGCTGCTGTAGCATGTGGCGCTCTTGCCGGACGAAAGCAAGCGGTCGCGGAACATCCCCGCTGGATAGAGGTTGTGCGAGCCGGTGTAGATGTCGACCTGCCGTGCCTTCGCGATCAGTTTGGCGGCGTGGTCGAGCTGTGCGGGGTCGAGCAGCTCCTGCGTCTCGGCCAGCGTGGTCTGGTAGAGCCCTTCCATGCGCTCCATAACCTGCGCAGGCGTGGACGTGGCATCGAAGGGAAAGTTGATATCTACGTCGCGGCGGTTGCCTGCTTCGGTCGCCAGACGGATGAGCTCGACCTTGAGATCCTTAAAGCCCTCGAGGCCGAGCTTTTTGCAAAAACGGTGCACGCTTGCGACCGAAACATTGGCGCGGGCGGCAAACTCCTTAATGGAGAGTCCGCGGATGTCTTCGCCCATGGCGAGGGCCGAGATGCCGAGCTGCTGCTCGGTAGGGGTTAGGCCCTGTGCCTCGGTAATCTTGCGTTTGATATCCATTCGAACTCCCGCACTCGCCAAACCTGCCAAAAAGGGACAGGTTTATTTTGGCAGGTTTTGCCCGAGAAGGGTAACGGGGCCGAGGACACCGCTGGGCGCGACGGGCTCGGTGAGGGCGAAGATGTCGGGAATCGCATGGTCGAGTGTGTTGATGACATCGATGGTGAGCTCGTGCGTGCCGGCGGCAAGCGCGCCTGTCGCAAAGCGATAGGGCGGGCAGATGCGCGTGCCGAGCGTTTGTCCGTCGAGCGTGAGTGTTGCGACTTCGTAGACATCCCCCAGGTCAATGGCGGTGTGGGCGAGGTCGTCGGTCAGCTCGAACGACGTGCGATAGTGGAACGTGCCGCAGATGCCGGCGAACTGCTCGGCCGTGAGGTCGCACAGCTGCTCGAGCTTTTGCGGCTCGCCAAAGGTTCCATCGCTGCCGGCAGGGGAGAGGGCAACGGTCCACGGTCCGTCGATGCTAAGGCAAACCGCATCATCCGCGTTCGTGTTCGCCCCGTCATCGAGTCCGACCTCGTCGCCCGTTCCCAGAACAACAACGCAGCTCTCGAAGGGCGCCAGCTCCAACGCGCCATCAAACGCAACGGGTTCGGTGCCGTTCAGCAGGTCGAGGCGCGTGCCGCAAAGGCGCTCGCCTCGAGCAAGTGCAACCGTACAGCAAATACTTTCACGCGGATGCTCGTTGACTAGCATCACATAGGTCTCGCCCGCACGCTTGTAGCGAAGTGCGCGCAGCCAGGGCTGTGGCCTATCGGTCACAACGGTCTGCAGCCCCGCGTCTGCCAGCGCGTTCGCCACATCGGCAAGTGGCGTTGTCGTAAGCCCGTCCAGATCGGCTGCGCCATCCGCGTCATAAAGAGCGCCGGGCACTTCGTCAGCAGCGAGCACCGTGACACCCGCGGCCATCATGCGCCTCACCTCTTCCGCTGTAGCCGCGCCAATAAACGAGGCGCCTGGCATGACAAACGCCTGGTAGCGACAGCCGTTAACAGCCAGCATTCCATCGGCAATCGAAACCTCGTAACGCCCCTCATCCTCAAAAGCCTCGGCAGGCACAAAGTCAAAATCGATCTGCGCGCGCGTGAGCTCGGCCGCCACGCGCTCGACGGGCATGGCGTTGCCGGCCCATTCGGCGTCGGCATGGTACAGAATGGCGACGGGGCGAGCGGCAGCGCCTTCCGAAAGGAGCGTCGCCGTGCGATTCATATAGCGCATGAGCTGGCCAAAGTGCGGCCATTGCGGGTTGTTGCCGTGCGCGTAAAAGTGCGGCGGGCAGTCCCAATCGGGGAAGGGCGCCATGCTAAACGCGTGCGGCGTAAACCAGTTAATACCGCGGACGAGCATATGGTCGGCAATCCATTTCATCTCGCGCAGGCCCTCGTGCCAGCCAAAGGCGCCAAAGACCTCGGCCATGCAGCGCCCCTGCTTTTTGGGATCGAGGCGCGCGGCCGAAGAGCCCAGCTTGGCAAGCGCGTACGTAAAGAACTCCATGTTCCATGCGCCGTGGAAATAGCTGTAGCGCCCGCGGTCAATTCCGGGGGCGAGCTGATTGATGACCACGTCGACGCCGGCCATGTCCTGCCCCGCGACCGCGCGGAAGTAATGTCCGGCGCCCTGGCCCAGGCGCGTGTGGCAACTCTTGTCCTCGATCACGTGGCCAATGTGCATAACGCCGTGCGCGCGGCACCAATCGCCAATCTGCTCGTCAAAGCAGCTGCGGTAGAGCTGCGTAGCAAGGTCCATATAGGCGTGGCGAACCTGGGCGCCGTTTGCCTCGCGCGTCCAAAGGCCGTGCAACTTGGCAAGCCAATTCTCGCCAAGCGCATCGTATAGGCGGCGGGCAAGCTCGTCCGACCACGGCAGCGCCAGGTCGCCTCGCCCAATAAAGCTGCTGGTAGAAGCATCGTCGAGCGTGGTGCCCTTCTCGTTCATAAAGCCGGGCTCGTCGGTGAAAAAGCCCAAGATCGTTTTGCCAAACTCGTCGCCCAGATGCTCAAACGTGGGCTCGTAGACGGCGTCGATGAGCGCGTGGCACGAGGCGGCGTCGACCATGTTGATGTACTCATCGCGAAAGCCGGTCTTTTGGCTGGTGGCGTACAGCTCGATCGTAGTGACGCCGGTGGGGGCGTCAAAACGCAAGCGGGCGGGCGTTCCATCGTCCCCGTGCTCAACGGCGAGCGCAAGGTCGAGCGGCGCACCAGCGGCATCAAAAGCCGCCACGCCCACAAAGCGCTCGGTGGGGTCCATGAGATTACCGAGCTTGATAGTCGTGGACGGTTGGGGACCAACAACCGTAATCGTGCGATGCTTGAGCACGGTCTTCTTGAGCGCGGGGTCGACGTCATCGCCCGCAAGCGCGCCGTTGGCATAGCCTGCGGGGAAGTGTGCGTCGTCGAGCAGCCAGATCTTTAACCCCAGGCGCTTGCACTCGCCGATGATAAAGCGCAGGTCAGACCACCAGCCGTCGCGACAGAAATCAGGATGCGTGCGCGATTCCAGGCAAACCTCGTGGATGTCCGCCCCGGCGATCTGCTCCAGATACTCGGTGATCGTCTCGCGCGCCTCGCCCTTGAGCCACAAGAACGGAAGCACATGGTTGTCGTAGGTGCCGCCAAGCACCTGCTCAAAATACGCCGCCATATACGCTCCTCCAAAACAGCCTTTCAAATTCATTGAAGTCAGAGTACGCCGAGCGCGCAGCCCTGCTAATATCAAAACCACGGCAGAATATGACCGAATCAACGATGGTGATGTAATGGATATCGCACGGCTGGACAACCTTCTGCTCGAGCTGACCAACAGTGAGCGAGCCTATCGCGCGGGCGCCCATTACGACTGGAGCGATGCACTCGGTCAAGGTAATCAAGCAGATGTCGATGGTCGGCATATCCGTAAAATCGGCAACCCAGCGCTCGCCCTACGACAAGAAGGCATGCCCGAGGGGCTATCGATTGTTCGCAACTCGCGCTTCAATCCCGTGCCGGAACATGTCCACGATTATGTCGAAATCAGCTATATCTATCGAGGACGAGCGCCGCAGATCGTCAACGGCGCGCCGCTCATGCTCGCTCAAAACGAGGTCCTCCTGCTCGATGTCGCCTGCCCGCATGCCGTAGGCGAGCTCGGCGAGCACGACATTATGCTGAGCGTTATCATCTCGCGGCCAATGCTGCGCCGTAGCCTGGAGCAAAGCCTTTCGCCCACAAGCGCGGTCTCGCGGTTCCTGCTCAACGCCCTCACGGACGAAACCGACCACCGCGGACACGTGCATTTCCATACGGGCGGCAGCCGTCGCGTGCGCCGCTACATGCAGGAGATGCTGTGCGAGCGTCTGGACCCCACGCCAGCGAGCCCCCAGATTGTCTCGAGGCTGTTTGAGCTGCTGTTGGTCGAGCTCATGCAAAGCTACGAGGCCGGTCTTCTGCGGTCGGACGCGCCCGCGCTGCCATCGGCGCAGGTCGCGGCTGCTATGGGCTACATCGAGCGTCACGCCTGCGATTGCGCGCTCGACGACCTCGCCCGCCATCTGCACCTGAGCCCCAACTACGCAAGCGCCCTACTCAAGCGTCAGACAGGCCGCACATTCATGCAGCTCGTGCAGGAGGGCCGCCTGGCGCGCGCAGCGGCACTGCTCGACGCCGGTGCCACGGCAGAGGCGGCTGCGCGCGAGGCGGGCTATGCCAACATGAGCTTCTTCTACAAAAAGTTTGCCGAGCGCTATGGCTGCACGCCGGCTGCCTATCGTCAGCGTTTTCCCAGATAAAACCGACCAAAATAAACCTGTCCCTTTTTGGCAGGTGTCAGGAAGTGTCAGGGGCGGG
>USCS01000108.1 GCA_900552875.1 uncultured Collinsella sp.
CACGCGACGGCGGTAGAAGATATCGAATAACACGTCCCAGTCCGGATTGGAGAGCGACACCAGACGGCGTAACGCCTCGCGCTCACGGTCGTTAAAACTGGCTTCATGTTGCTCGCCCGAAAGCCGCAGGGCATCGTCCAGGAACACCTCGTGCACATCGACCACGTTGCCGGGCAGCTCGTAGACAAACTTGCCGCGGTCGGCAGCATGTGCGCCGATCACCCATAGCACAAACTCATGCTCGGGCATAGCCTGGATATAGCCATGCATCCAAGTGGACACACCGCCGTGTACATAGGGGTAGCAACCCTCGAGTACCAAGCAGATTCTCATTTGTCGCCACCCTCCTTGCGCGCAATGGTCACCGTCTTATCATTTGCCTTGAGCAGATACAGATTGCCCGTAAGGTGCGTCAGTTCGCCACCCGTCACCGCACCCGGCTCGCCATTATTGGCGCGGAGCATGAGCCACGCCTCGTCGTGGAAATTGCCCAGGTTGAGCGTCCAGGCATCCGCGCTGGTATCCACGCTCACCGTCACGGACGAAAAACGCTGGATGGCACCGGAGCACTCCGACGCCGTCTGGTGCCGCAGGTCGGGCGCGGATTTGGTAAGCCACTCCAGGAAGTCGACCAGGCCGCCCTTGTAGACCTCCCAGCCCTCCTTGGCTCCGCGATCGGGGTCCAAAAGGTCGTCCGGGTGCATAAAGTGCGTGCTCACGTAGTGCATGTTGAGCTCGGACACGGCGGCCAGGCGCATATAGGAATCGTCGACCATGCCGCCCGAGACAATGCGCGGCTGCTCCACAATGCCGTCGCTCGCCACGCCAAACTCCTGCACGTACGGCAGGTCGGTACCGTCCTCAAAGTACGTACTGGCAATAGTCTTAATGCGCGGAACGTCGGTGCCGATGAGCTTGCGCGCTCGGGCCGAAAGGATATTCGACGGCGGCACGTAAACCGAGCCACGAGCGTTGGGCAGGACCTCGTCCTGAAACGCGATAAGTTCGTTGAGCGAAGCGACGAGCGTCTCTTTGTTCTTCCAGGTCTTGTAGTCGTACAGTGTGCGATAGTCGGTATCCCAGAGCGCCAGCGGCTGATGGTTGTAGCCGTGGAAACCCAGCTCTCCGCCCATCTGCAGCAGCATGCCGCCAAAGTAGCGGAACTGCGTGGTATCGGCCTGGCGCGCGGGCTCGGTCTGGTTGACCGCGTCCTCGTAGTTTTCGATCATCACGCCGGTAAAGCGAACGCCATATTTTTGCGCGAGCTTTTGCAGATCGGGCCACCAGACCTTGGCATAAAAGTCGGCGATAGAAAGCCCGTAGTCGCGCTTGATATAGGTGCCGTCGCCCGAGGGCACGGGGCTGGGAAAGTCGTCCAGATAGAAGACGGCGCTGTTGATGACGGGGTAGGCCGTGGCATCGCCCAGCAGGCTGATCGCCGCGGCGTAAAAACCGCGCATGACCTTGTCATAGATACCGATATTGCACACCACGGTGCGACCGCTACCGCAGTCATTCGACCAAATGAGCGGGGCGCCCGCATCGCCGGTCTTAGCCCACACACGAGCCGTCTCGCGCAGCGAAACCGAAAGCGACGAATCAAAGGGGTCCGAGAGCTCGTAGCGCTCTCCCCCGCCCAGCATAAAGTCCTCGCTCGGCACAATGCTTCCGGCTTTTACATAGTCATATCCGGCAGATTCAATGCCAAGCTTGGGAGCAATCACTTGCAGATAGCCCGAGTTATCCGGAGGCATGGCGAGCATAAGCGAACCGCCGGCACTCACCCAACTCATAATGTCGCTCAGGTGCGTACCGAGCCCATCGAGCGACGGCATGAGCAAAATCACGCGATCGTAGGAGGTCAGCGAGGGAATGGCATCTGCGCCGTCCAGGGCAAGGTCCACGTCACGGTGCGCGATCTTCATGTCGAGCAGAATCTGGTCGAACTGCTCCTTTACGTCCTCGACGCCAGCTTGATCGGAATCGGTAATGACCAGGCACGTGGGCTTTTGGCCAAATATTGCCGAGGAGGCCGGCACCGCATCGTTGGCGGCAAGCATCCCCAGCTTATGCTGGCCCGCACTGTACTGTACGCCGGCGCGCTCCACCAGCAGTACGGCCGCCATGGCAATAAAGACCGCCCACACCACAAGCAGCCCCATCCAGCGAAAATGGCCCGCACGGTCGCGGATATGTTGGGCCACGCTCATCTGGCCTCCTCCCCGTCGCGCCAAAACGCCAACTGTTCGCGGTTGGCGGCACTCAAATACACATGTTGATTGTCGATCGCATCGATCACACGGTGGACCTCGTCACCGTCGCGGCGCATCACGGCTAGGCGCAGGCAAAGCATCCAAACCTCCTGCTCCTCGGGCACGTCGAGCACCAGCTGGTCGGTCACGGCCTGCGCCTCGTCGATCTGTCCGACATCGGCCAGCGCCGTCGCGTATCGAATGCGCAGCTCAAGGGTATCCTCGCGCTCGCAGCGACGCGCAAGCAGGCGCGCGTACTGTTGGCGCTGAATCTGAGCCACGCGCCCCTCGGCCAAGCCCGAGCCTAAGTATTCACCAAGAAAATCACAGTATTCGATGAGGTTTTGCGCGCTCGGGTCCGTCTTAAAGGCACGCTCCAGCTGCTGCAGTTTAAGGTCGGACTCCTTGGAGATCTGCGCCACCGCCGTCGCGGCATAGTGAGCCACCTCAACGTCGTCGTTAAGCTTAGCCGCCTGCAGCTGCGCCAGGTACGCGTTGGGCTCCTCGGTGAGCATGGAGAGCATTAGGCGGCGCCGTTCTGCCGGGTCGTTGACGATGAGCGCCTCCTCGAGCGGCACTACGCCTGCATCGGCATCACGTTCGTGCACTAGGATGCTGCGATGCAGGTCGTCGTTGAAGCGCAGCGACTCCAGCGCAGACTCTTTCAGCCCCTCGCCAAACACCGCGCTGCGGACCGATAGCAGAACCACCAGCAACGGGCCCCACAGCGGCACCAGCACTATTACAGCCAGCATGTGCCCGCGCACCGGCAGCAGGCCCAACTTCATGAGCGTCCACAGCATCAGGCAAACCAGCGCATGAATCAGCAGCAAGACGGCAGCAACGACAAGCGAGATCAAGCGGCACCCCCCTCACCGTCACCGGTGTAAGAGATGTGCTGCAGCAGCGCCACGATGTCCTCGCCGTCAACGGGCTCCACCGCAATCTGCTTTGCGCTCAGGCGCTCGCGGATAATGGGCAGATCGCACGCCTTTGCCTGGCGCATAAGCAGGTAGAGCATGTCACCATCGACCAGGCCCGCCGCATCGCTCTCGCGGATTGCCGACCCAATTGCGCCCACCAGCTTGCCGACAGGCTCCATGCCCGGTACCACGCGCAGGAGCAAAAAGCTGCCCATCTTGCCATCTGCCAGCGCCTGCTCGGCCGCGAGCTCTTGGCCAAAGGCAGCCTGCTTGAGCACGCAAGTGCCGTCAACGCAGCGTTTATCCTGTGCCACCGCCTCATAGTCAAAGGCACGGCCCAGCGCGCTTTCGACCAGGCCGCACAAGATGCGGAACAGGTTTTGGTAATAGAGCGTCATTTGGTTCTGGGCCGCACAGCGCACAAAGATCAACACGGCGGGCGCCCCGTCACGCTCGATCGTGTATCCAAACATGGGAAGCCCCGGCGTCAGCTCGCGGTTCACCCACAGGCTCGAACGACCCCCGTCGCCTAAAAGGGGCGCAAGCTGCTCAAGCGTAAGCGAGCGTGCGGCATCTTCGGCAATCGCGGGACTTGCTGCCACCAGGCGTGCAAATGCTCCGCCAGAAACATGGTAGATCGTCACCGAATCGTTCTCGAGGATCTCGCCCAGAAGCTCGCAGCACTTGCGATAGATGTCGCGTGGGTTGAACACGTCAAGCTCCTGCGTCACGGCAAAGATCTTGCCAAAGCTGTCGTGGCGACCCACGATCTGGCGCCTGTACGCACGCTTGTCCTCGATCGCGTCGTGGTAGAGCTGCGTAAGAAACGTATTGCGGTTGCGCACGAGCTTGTTTTGATCGCGCTCCGCCCTAATGGCTTCGCTGTTGCGCAGCTGCACATAGCCGCACACGGCACCCACAACAAAGTACGCAATAAACGGCAGCCAGTTGGACGGCTCGTAGAACAGGCCCTGGAAGGTATAGCCGTACTGAGTAAAGTAGCTCGCAGCCAAACCCACCGACGCCAGCAGCGCCGCAACCAGGCCAAAGTCCAAGCCATACAGCGTGCCAATCAGCACCACGTAGAGCAGGCGATAATCGAGCACGTTGAGCTGGGTCGATTGGGAGAACAGGTGCTCCAGCACCTCGAACAGGGCCCAGGCAACGCCCGTCTCCAGGCATTTAATAGGCAGCGTGCGCATTTGGATGCGGTCGATGGCGGCGCGCAAGGGGTTGACCTTCTTTGCGCGGCCAGCATCCCAACGCGCTTGAATGGTCGAAAGATCGCGCAGCAAGTCGTAACACTGAAACCAGCCATAACGTACGCGAACGACGTCACTGACGGGCAGGGCGAAGCCGGCAGAATCGCCATAGGCAACTGAAAGCCCTGGGAACAGCGCCTCGAGGGCGTCGCCCACCTCACCCACCGTGTGATGGAAGGTATCGGCTACGTCGAGCGTCTCAAAGTTACCATCCCAGCTGTCGAAGATACGGCGTACCAGCACCGAAAGCTCCTCGGCACACAGCAGCGGAAACGCCGCATCCTGCGCGCCCTGCAAAGCGGCCGATCCGGTTGAGCATGCGTCGAACAGCGGCACCAAAAACGGGTCCTCCAGCGCGGCAGACGCGGTATACAGGAACGGCACGCGCAGGATCTTGGTCTGAACACCCTCGCGAGCAGCGTAGTAGTGGCAAAGGTCGTTTGCCGCGCGGGCGATAATGCCCTTGCCCGTTCGCCCCGCAGCATCGGCGGCACCCTCGGCACCCGCGGGCCCCGCTACATACAGCAGTTGGACCCGGCGACCCGCGCACGCACGAAAGACCGAGCGCAGCGTCTCGATATCGCCCACGGTATCGGTATGCGGGGTAAGGTAATTGGATAGGTAGACCACGCGGTCGAACTCGTAGGCCTGATCCAGGTGTTGCAGAAGCTCTTTCCACGAGGCATGGGGCGATGACTCGTCGCGGCGCGCTTCCGCGGCAGCGACGACCTGGACATGGTCCCCGGGGAACGCCTTGGCACAAAAGTCATCGTCAACATATGCGGTGTTGCCAACAACCAGCACCTCCATGGCGCACCCCTCCCCTAAAAACCACTTTTGTCATAGTCAAACATGCGTATTGTACGCTGTCAACGCGAGCTGGAGCGCCTTTAAGGCTGTTTTAAGAACTTTTTTAGAGGATGTGGGGACATCGAGAGTGCTAAATGAGCACCCAATCCGGAAGTGCGGTGAAAAACCGAGAACGGTCGACCAGACCCCTGTTTTAGACATCCGAGACCTGCACTGATAATTGTTCTCGGGGGAAGCGGGCACTGCGGGGCGCGGCAACGGCGCGCGATTTCCGCGTCGCAGCGCTACCCTGATGCTGAATGCCGGGACGATGACCCACTGACCTGCTGACGCCTCTTCGGCCGTCCTCAAATCCGACCTGTC
>USCS01000109.1 GCA_900552875.1 uncultured Collinsella sp.
CGCCCGTTAGGTGCGTGAGCGTGGAGCAGACGAAGGTGAGGACGGCCATGCGCATATGGATGAGGCGTGTGCCCAGAGCGGAGTCGATGACCAGGTTGTTGCCACGCTTGGCGGCGAGACCGTGGTTCTTGTAGACCCATGCGGTGGCCATGCCCACAACGGGAAGCAAGGCGTAGACCCACACATGGTGCTCGCGATAGTCGGTCGCGATATTCAACGAGGCCAAAAACGCCCAAGCGGCAACGCCCATGGCGAGCGAGACGATGACGACGAGTGCGAGCAACTTGGCGCTCGCGAGTAGGTTGCGGGCGTTGCGGCGCGTGTCGGCAGCCAAGAGATGCTCAGAGCGGGTGAGCTGATGCCTGCCTGCCGCGATGACGTCGTTCAGGGAGAAATAACCGCCTTCGTCGAGCGGCTGGGAATGATCCTGCGCTTCGTTTGCGCTTTCGGGTTTGTCGTTATGAGCCATACGTTCCTCTTTTAGGTTGCAACGCAAGCATTATAAAACGCGGTAAACGCGATGAGCCGGTGGGTTGGTTTCCATTCTGTTTCGCGGCCTGCAACCGACAGGTGTATTTGCGGGTGCAGGCCGAGTCGCGGTCGTGCGTCGGGGGATTATACTGAGACAAGCATAAAGAATCGGCGCCCCTGTTGTGCGCCGTGGCATTAAGAGGTGCATATGGCAGAGAAACTCATTCCGCTGGAGGACGCGCAGTCGATTGTTCTGTCGCACGTTGCTCCGACCGATCTCGTCGAGATTCCCGTGTGGCAGGCCGCCGGTCTTCCCTTGGCCGAGGACGCGGTGGCCGATATCGACATCTCGCCGTTTGCCAACAGCGCCATGGACGGGTATGCCGTGCGCGCAGCCGATCTTGCTGCGGCCGCCGGTGACACTCCGGTGACGCTCTCCGTCGTAGGACACGAGGCCGCGGGCCATGTCTTTGAGGGCACAATCGGCGCGGGCGAGACCGTCCGCATCATGACAGGCGCGCCGGTGCCCGAAGGTGCCGACGCCGTGGTGAAATACGAGATCGTCGATGTGCTCGACGGCGATGGCAACGAGGGCTCGCACGTTCGCTTCTCGGCGCCTACCAAGGTAGGCGAGAACGTTCGCTCTGCCGCCGAGGAGGCCCATGCCGGCGATGCTGTGATGCACGCCGGCGAGGTCGTGGCTCCGGCGGGCGCGGGTCTGCTGGCAAGCGCCGGATACGCGAGCGTGAAGGTGCACGCCGCCCCACGTGTGGGCATTATCTCGCTGGGCACGGAACTGGTCGCACCGAGTAAGGTACCGGCGCGCGGTCAGATTCGTGATTCCAACTCGTCGGCGTTGATGGCCGAAGCACTTGATGCCGGCGCCGAGCCCGTGTTCTACGGCATTGCGCCCGATGATGAGCAGGCGATTGCCGAGCTGGTTCATCGTGCCGTGCAGGAGTGCGACTTTGTCATTACGAGCGGCGGTGCCTCGACGGGCGACTACGACTATGTGACGGCGCTGGTCCAGCGCGAGGGCGAGGTGCTCTTCGATCGCATCTCGATGCGCCCCGGCAAGGCCATCACGTTTGGCTTGCTCGGAGGTAAGCCCTACCTGGGGCTTTCAGGCAATCCGGCCGCGGCGTATGTAGGCTTTGAGATGCTTGCCCGTCCGGCGATCCGCAAGATGCGCGGCTTTGCCGAGGGTGCGCGCCCCGTGCAGCAGGCGACGCTCACGCACGGCGTGAAAAAGCGACAAGATCGTCGCTTCTTCGATCGCGCCACGGTTTTGCGCGACCCCGAGACCGGTGAGCTGTTGGTGACCGAGGCCAAGACGCAGAATTCGGCGCTGCTCGGAACTATGCAGCGCGCGAACTGCCTGTTGCGCATTGACGAAGGACCGTGCGAGCTTAAGGCGGGCGACGTCGTGGATGTCGTGCGCGTCGACCTGCCCGAGGGAACGGTGTTGTAGGAGGAAGACTATGGAGTTGAAGATTTCGATCGTGACGTGCTCGGATACGCGCGATCTTGCCCAGGATGAGGCCGGAGCTGCGCTCGAGGAACTCATCGTGGCGCAGGGCTGGACGGTTGCCTCACATGTGGTCGTGCGCGACGATGCCAGCGAGATCGGTGATGCCATTGTGGAAGCCGCCGATGAGTGCCACGCCAATGTCGTGTTCACCTGCGGCGGCACGGGGCTTTCGATGCGCGATGTGACGCCCGAGGCGACGCGTGCCGTCTGCGACCGCGATGTGCCGGGTATTGCAGAGGCAATCCGTGCGTACTCCATGACCAAGACGCGCCGCGCTATGCTCTCGCGCGCCGTGTGCATGCAGCGTGGGTATACGCTTGTCATCAACTTTCCGGGATCTACGAAAGCGGCCCGAGAAAGCTGGGAGGCCGTGAGCGACCAGTTAGAGCATGCGGCCCAAATGACGGCGGGCGGTGGGCACGCCAAATAAGCGCACTACCTGCGGCGGAGCGACCTTACGGGCTGCTCCGCCTTTTTTATGCAGCGACAGTGCAGCCGTCTCGGGGTTATCGGTAAAAGAAATTTATTAGGCGAGAAGTAATTATCACAAACATTATTCGCGCGGAAGTATAATCTAGTAACAGAATAAAGCCTGCGGCGGGGTGCCCGGGCATAGCGTTCGAAAGGGTTGAATATGTTCGATATGGTTTCACGCCGCGGTTTTGTCTCGCTTTCTGCTGCCGCCGCTGCCGGCCTTGGCCTTGCCGGCTGCTCGGGCAGCAAGACGTCCGAGCCGGCCGGATCCGATGCCGGCTCCGTCAAGTCTTCCTCTAAGAAGAAGGCTGTCGAGCTGCAGGTCTTTGCCGCCAACTCGCTCGAGAAGGCCCTGCCCGAGGTTCAGGAGCTCTACACCGAGCAGACCGGCACTACGTTTGCCGACACGCAGTTTAAGGCGTCTGGCGACCTTGTCGAGCAGATGCGCGCCGGTGCCGCCGTCGACGTGCTCATCACGGCCTCCAAGGGCACCATGGACGACGCCGAGGCCGCCGAGCTCGTCGACGTCGATACGCGTGAGGACATGTTCGTCAACGACCTTGTGATCATTCGCGCCGAGGGCTCCGACACCAAGGTCGAGGCCATCGCCGACGTCGCGAATCTGGACGGCAAGATCGCCATTGGCGACGCCAAGACCGTTCCCGCCGGCAAGTACGCCAACCAGGCGCTGGCTTCTGTGGGCCTCTACACCGGCACCGAGGGCGACGACGGCGAGTATGCTCCCGAGATCGCCGACAAGGTGGCCCTGGCCGACAAGGTCGGCACTGCTGCGTCTTACGTCTCTACGGGCGACTGCGTGGCTGGTTTTGTCTACAGCTCCGACATCTTCCGCTACGACGGCATCGAGGAGGCCTTCGTGTGCCCCGAGGACTCGCACAAGCCCATCGTGTACCCGGGTGCCGTTGCCGAGAGCTCCGAGCACGCCGACGAGGCCAAGGCGTTCATCGACTTCTGCCTGACCAACAAGAAGGCTCAGAAGATTTGGGCCAAGTACGGCTTTGAGCTTTCCGCGTAGTGCGGCTTGGCGCGATAATTCCATCGTTTTGTGTTTCACTCCGTCCTTGTATTCGCTTGGAGCTTTTCGTGCTTAATAGATTCCGCATGCTTGTCGCCTGTGCTTTGACCTTCGCGCTTTGCTGGGTGCCGGGATTTGCGTTTGCTGGGGACGCTGAGGACGGGGCCCAGGCTGCTGCGACCGCTCATGGGCTTTCCTATGGGATCGAGGGTTTTGAGCGGTTGGCCAAGGGGACCGCTCGTGCCATGGAGGGCCAGCCTGAGGGCTACCGGTTTCCCGTTGACGAGGACGTGGACCTTGTGGTGGCGCCTGCTGCCGATCGCGTTGTGGTGTGGATATCGCCCAAGGCGGTCGAGAAGTATGGATTGGATCCGCAGGACAACGAGTGCGTATCGGGTCTCAAGGCCCTCGTCTGTAAGCTCGACAGCGCAAACTGCATGGGAGGTGCGCAGCTGGGGGACGTGGATCTTCCTTGGTATGTCACGGCGGAAACAACGTTTGATTCCGGCGGGTATACCTATGGCTTTGACGAGCGCGGTGCGGATGGGGACCGCTATGTGGTGATTGCATCAGACTCGGGTGATGCCAAGGGCGGCGCGCGTTGGCTTGATAGCGCTCAAATGGTAGAAGCATCGTCTGTCGTATTGCGGGATGAGCAGGGGCCCTGGACCTCTCTGACCTCCTTTTTGTGCGACATCGACTATCGCCCGTTTTGGGTGTCCATAAAAACGAGCGGCCTTGCCCTGCTGATCTCCTTTGCGCTGGGCCTGTTCGCCGCGTGGAAGACTATGGGTACCTCGAGTCGCATCAAGGGCCTGCTCGACTCGGTCTTTACCATCCCCATGGTGTTGCCGCCCACGGTCTGCGGCTTTCTGCTCCTTATGCTGTTTGGCCGCTCGACCGGGGTGGGCCAGTGGCTTATCGCGCACGGCGTCTCGATTGTCTTTACGTGGCCGGCGGCGGTGATCTCTGCCGTGGTGGTATCGTTTCCCCTGGTCTACCGCACGGCGCTCGGAGCCTTCGAGAGCCTCGACACGCAAATGCTCGATGCGGCGCGCACGCTGGGCTGGTCCGAGCGACGCATCTTCACCAAACTCATGATGCCGCTCGGCTGGCCCTCGATTGCCGCCGGCACGGTGCTCGCCTTTGCCCGCGCCATGGGCGAGTTTGGCTGCACCCTGTTCTTTGCGGGCAACTATGCCGGTATTACGCAGACCATTCCCATTGCGATTTACTTTGAATGGATGGGCGGCAATACGTCGGTGGCCCTCTTTTGGGTCGTGGTCGTAATAGCGTTCAGCTTCCTAGTCATCCTGTTCATCAACATGTACACGGCGCATTCGCAAAAATACCGCGAGCGTGGCCTTTCCCGTGCGGAACGTAAGCAGGCCAAAGATCTCGCCGGACAGGGCGATTCACTCGACCCGGCGGGCGGTGATGCCTTGCGTATCGATCGCGAGGCACTGGCCGAGCTCATGCGCGATGAGCCCGCTATGCAGGGAGGTCGATAGGCCATGTCACTCGTTCTGGACATAAAAAAGCGCTATCCGGGGTTTATGCTCGATATGCAGCTTGAGGCCGGCGAGGAGCGTGTGGCGCTGCTTGGTGCCTCGGGCTGCGGCAAGAGCTGCACGCTGCGCTGCATTGCCGGCGTGGAGACGCCCGACGAGGGCAAGATCGTCGTCAACGGCGTGACCTTTTTTGACTCGGCGGCTGGCATCAACCTGTCACCCCAGGAGCGAAAATGCGCCCTGTTGTTTCAAAACTATCAGCTGTTTCCCAACATGACGGTGGCCGATAACGTATGCGCCGGTGTAAAGGATGCTGGCGACGCCGCCGCGCGCAAAAAGCTCGCCGAGCGCTATTTGGGCATTTTCGGTCTGGCCGATTTTGTCGATCGCTACCCCGCGCGACTCTCGGGCGGGCAGCAGCAACGCGTGGCGCTTGCCCGTATGGTGGCGGCGCATCCGGGCATTTTTATGTTCGACGAGCCCATGAGCGCGCTCGATGCGTATCTCAAGAGCGCGCTTGAGCAAAACATGCTCGACCTGTTCGATGTATGCAACCGCACCGTGCTCTA
>USCS01000110.1 GCA_900552875.1 uncultured Collinsella sp.
CCGCGGCTGCGGCGACCGATATCCGCGAGCATCGACGAGACATCCTTAAAATAGCGAAGGATGAACGCGTTGAGGTTGATGCTAAGAAGCGTCTCGTCCATATCGAAAACGACTGCTTTGAGCACGCGGGCACCTTTCTCGAAAAATCGTTCCAGAATCGTTGGCTCCGGATACTTTACCCCAAAGCCGTATGCCTAACTGCCTATCGTCAGCTTATGGGGACGGTCGTCCATAAGATTGCGAAAAAGTCTCCATACGAGTAAAAAATCGCAGTTCACGCTTGAAATCGAAATGATTTCCCCGTAATCTATACGAACGTGATTGCATAAGCGTCACATTAGTATCTGTCGGCTCCCGAGTGTTCCTAAACGTTGTGTGCTTGTCGCACCCTTCTGTAGGTCCTAGCAATCGGGGCCCCGTAGTTCGAAAGGGGTCCACCTTTGAGTGAGATTCAGAACTCGTCCATTTTCTCTCTTGACGATGTCAACGAGGAGGAGATGAACAACCTCATCGACGGTACGATTACCGACTTTGATGAGGGCGATCTCGTTAACGGCACTGTCGTTAAGATCGAGCATGACGAGGTGCTCGTTGACATCGGATTCAAGTCCGAGGGCGTTATCCCGGTCCGCGAGCTGTCCATCCGCAAGGACGCTAACCCTGCAGACATCGTTGCACTCGGTGATCCCATCGAGGCTCTGGTTCTCCAGAAGGAGGACAAGGACGGTCGTCTGGTCCTGTCCAAGAAGCGTGCCGAGTACGAGCGTGCTTGGAACCGCATCGAGGAGAAGTTCAACTCCGGCGAGAACGTCGAGGGCGAGGTTATCGAGGTTGTCAAGGGCGGCCTGATCCTCGACATCGGCCTGCGTGGCTTCCTGCCCGCTTCCCTCGTCGACCTCCGTCGCGTCAAGGACCTCACCTCCTACATGGGCACCCGCATCGAGGCCCGCGTCATCGAGATGGACCGCAACCGCAACAACGTCGTCCTCTCGCGTCGCGTCGTGCTCGAGGAGTCCCGTAAGGCCGAGCGCTCCGAGATTCTGTCCAAGCTCAAGTCTGGCATGCGTCTCCAGGGCACCGTTTCCTCCATCGTTGACTTCGGCGCCTTCGTCGACCTCGGCGGTATCGACGGCCTCATCCACATCTCCGAGCTCTCCGTGAACCACCCCTCCGAGGTCGTCAAGGTCGGCCAGGAGGTCGAGGTTGAGGTTCTCGACGTCGATCTCAACCGCGAGCGCATCTCCCTTGGTCTCAAGCAGACCACCGAGGATCCGTGGCGCGCACTGGTCAAGAAGTACCCCGTCGGTGCTATCGTCGAGGGCACTGTGACCAAGCTTGTCCCGTTCGGCGCTTTCGTCGACCTGGGCGAGGGCATCGAGGGCCTGGTGCACATTTCCGAGATGGCCAACAAGCACGTCGATCAGCCTTCTCAGGTCACCCACGTGGGCGACAAGGTTCAGGTCAAGGTCATGGAGATCGACCTCGACCGTCGTCGTATCTCCCTGTCCATGAAGTCCGCTGCTGAGACTCTGGGCGTCGAGATCGAGGTCACCCCGCTGCCTTCCGAGAAGAAGGACGAGGAGACCGACGCCGAGTAAATCGGTTTGACGATCACTTGTTTTAAGGGATCCGTCCGCAATGGACGGATCCCTTTTTGCATTTGACGCCGAGATGCGCGATGCTGCCGGGCTGTCCACAGGCTATTGGTTTGTCGGTGCATGAAAAAAATGCAGACATCCCGCCTCGGGGAGGAGGCGGGAACGCACCGAGTAGACGGAGGGGTGCGGAGCGCGGTCGCGTCTCGACTGACGACGTTGCCCATCGACAGGACCATTGTAACGCATGGCGGTTCTTGGTTTATCGTGTCGAGCGTTTGCGTTGTGCCATTGCCTGCGGCAACGGTGTGTTACACTCTTGCACTGCTGAGTGGGCCAGACGGTCGCGCGATGTGCTGCTTGCAGCACGCGTGAGGAAAGTCCGGGCTCCAGAGGGCGGGATGCCGGCTAACGGCCGGGCGGAGTGATCCGACGGAAAGCGCCGCAGAAAAGAAGACTCCCACCTGCGCCGCAAGGCGTAAAGGGAAAAGCTGAAACGGTGGTGTAAGAGACCACCAGCGTCGTGGCAACACGGCGGCTTGGCAAGCCCCATCCGGAGCAAGCGCGAATAGGAACGCTATGGGCCGGCCCGGTCCGCGTTCGGGTAGCGTGCGTGGAGCTGCACGGTAACGTGCAGACAAGATAAATGACCGTTCACGACAGAACCCGGCTTATAGGCCCACTCAGCAACTATGTTGACGCTGCGACGGCGTCAGCTGGCCGATTTGGCGCTCATTCGTCGGTCGCCGCCATAAGGCGTGCTCCCTCCTCTTTCGGGCCAAATCGACTCAGCTGACGCCGTCTCGCTGTTTTTATCTGGTCATCGGCCGTCTCATTTCTGTTGCAATCTCGTCTTTCAAGGCACCTTGCTCGCGCTGACGGGTTCTCGCTTTCGTTGACGGAATCATCGGCGGTTCCGTTCTTGGCATCTCGCTGTTTTTGCCTGATCATCGGTGTCGCCGTTCTATTTACCGGGGTTATCGGTACGGCCTTTGCCGTATTATTGAGGCTGTTTGTTGCTGCGCTTTATTCTGTTGAGGGACTTTGTTGGACAGCTATTTTACTCTGCAATCGAATATTGAGGCTTCGGGCGAGTTTGTGGACCGCAAGAGCCGGTTTATTGCCCAGCTGGTCCATATTGAGTCCGAGGACGAGGCGAATGCCTTTATCGAGATGGTTCGCAAGCGTCATTACGACGCTCGACACAATGTTCCCGCGTGGATTTTGGTCGATGGACGCGAGCGCCAGAGCGATGATGGTGAGCCGAGCCGCACGAGCGGTATGCCGACGCTCGAGGTGTTGCGCGGTGCGGAGCTCAAAAATGTTTGCTGCGTAGTGACGCGCTATTTTGGCGGCACGCTGTTGGGGCCGGGCGGCCTGGTTCGCGCCTATACTGCGGCGACGCAAGCGGCGGTGGCCGCGGCTCAGGAGGCCGGGCGGATCGTCGAGATGACGAGTGTCGTGCCTGTTGACGTGCATGTGGCCTATCCGCAGTATGAGCAGGTGCTTCGCTTGGCCCAGGATTCCGGTGCCAAGGTTTCGGATACCGAGTACGCGGATGCCGTGACACTTCATTTGGTGTTTAAGGCGGGGGAGCAGGAGTCGTTTTGCGCTAAGATGCGCGAGCTTATGGCGGGGCGCGAAGAGATTGAGGTCAGCACTCCCGAATTTGCCGAGTTCTAACGGCGACGGCCGGCGTGCTTTTGGACGGATCCCAAGCACACCGACCGTCGTTTTATGTCGCTGCCGTTTACTCGGCGAGCTGCTTTAGTACATCACAGGCGATTTCGACGGCATCGTCGATGCAACCGGGACAGCTGCGGAGCGGACCCTTGTCCGATCCGATGCCCTTGAGCGTGCCGCAGACGGTCGTCGTGTTCTTCTCGCCAAAGCGCTTGGCAATCTCGCGCGACAGCTTGTAGGTCTGGCCCTTGGTCTTCGGGTTTTCCATGCCATCGCTCATTACAAAGCCCATGATGGCCACGGCGCCCGAGATGGCGCCGCAGGTCTCGGTCATACCGCCCATGCCGGCGCCAAAGCCCTCGGTGAGGGTAAAGGCGACCTGGGGGTCGAGCCCGACAGCGGGCGCGAGCGTGCAGGCGACGGCCTGGGCGCAGTTAAAGCCACGGGCGTGGTATTCGGCAGCCTGAGCCTGACAGGCGGTGATGTCGAGCTGGGCCGTATCGATTTGCTTCATCGTTGTCTCCTTGGTTACGGTGTACCCGCTTATGGTACCCGTGACGGGGCATGTAATCATCGAGAGCTTCATGTATGCCTCGTTTTTATCTATCGAGCAAATGCCCAAGGCTTGAGATAAATACCTCTGATCAATTTGTCCCTTAACCTACCTTGGGGATGGGTTGAGAGGGGTGCAGGGTAGCGGTATCGTGAACCGAATAAAATGTAACCCAGGCAAGGGAGCTAGATATGAGCGAGCAGACCATCGGAACTACATGTGTTCAGGGCGGCTATCACCCGGGAGATGCGGAGCCGCGCCAGGTGCCCATCTACCAGTCCACCACGTGGAAGTACGACACGTCCGAGCACATGGGTAAGCTGTTTGACCTAGAGGAGTCGGGCTACTTCTACAGCCGTTTGCAGAACCCCACGTGCGATCTCGTTGCCGCCAAGATCTGCGAGATGGAGGGCGGCACCGCTGCGATGCTCACGAGCTCGGGCATGGCTGCGAATTTCCTCGCGATCTTTAACGTGGTCGGTGCCGGCGATCATGTGGTCGC
This sequence comes from uncultured Collinsella sp., assembly GCA_900552875.1. GTDB lineage: Bacteria > Actinomycetota > Coriobacteriia > Coriobacteriales > Coriobacteriaceae > Collinsella. The sequence goes on from USCS01000110.1 coordinate 4,334, forward strand.
GAGCTCTGCCATTTACGGCGGTACGTATAACCTGCTCGCCCACACCATGGGCCGCATGGGCGTGACCTGCACGTTCGTTGCCCCCGACTGCACCGACGAGGAGCTCGAGGCGGCATTTGAGCCCAATACCAAGCTCGTCTTTGGCGAGACGATCGCCAACCCCGCCCTCGCCGTGCTCGATATTGAGCGCTTTGCCAAGGCCGCACATGACCACGGCGTGCCGCTGATGGTCGACAACACCTTCCCGACGCCCGTGATGTGCCGTCCCTTTGAGTGGGGCGCCGACATCGTTACGCACTCTACCACCAAGTACATGGATGGACATGCTGCCTACCTGGGCGGCGTGATCGTCGACCACGGCCAGTTTGACTGGATGGCCCATGCAGACAAGTTCCCGGGTCTCACCACGCCCGACGAGAGCTACCACGGCGTGACGTATGCCGAGAAGTTCGGTCGCGAGGGTGCCTTCATTACCAAGGCAACCGCTCAGCTCATGCGCGACCTCGGCCCCATGCAGAACCCGCAGGCGGCGTTCTTCCTGAACAGCTCGCTCGAGAGCCTGCACGTGCGTATGCCGCGCCATTGCGAGAACGGTCTGGCGGTCGCCAAGTTCCTTCAGGGCCACCCCAAAGTGCGCTTCGTGAGCTATCCGGGCCTGGAGGGCGACAAGTACTACGACATGGCTCAGAAGTACATGCCCAACGGTACCTGCGGCGTCGTGAGCTTTGGCTTTACCGGTGGTCGTGCGGCGGCCGAGACCTTTATGAAGAGTCTTAAGCTCGCCCAGATTGCCACGCACGTGGCCGATGCCCGCACCTGCTGCCTGCACCCGGCAAACGCCACCCATCGCCAGATGAACGACGAGGAGCTCATCGCCTGCGGCATCTCCGCCGACATGGTGCGCCTGTCGTGCGGCCTTGAGGACACGGCCGATCTGATTGCCGACCTTGAGCAGGCGCTCGAGCAGTGCTAGGCTAGCGTGCGTGCGGGGCGTGGGACGGCTTTTCGGCTGACGACGTCCTCATAGTTCCGATTCCGTAGGCGGGACCCCGATCGTGTCCGTTTGTAGGCGATTGGGGTCCCGTTTTTGCGTTGCACGATAGAAAGGATATACATGGAGAAAACTGCCGAGCAGCTGCGCCGCGAACACATTGCCCTAGAGGGCGACACCCACGGTAAG